>NZ_JAYWVC010000510.1:0-1891 GCF_036281785.1 Streptomyces chiangmaiensis
GTCATGTTCGTCCCTCGAAGCGGTAACCCATGCCGGGTTCGGTGATCAGATAGCGGGGGTGTGAGGGGTCCGCCTCCAGTTTGCGGCGCAACTGGGCCATGTAAACCCGCAAGTAGTTCGTCTTGTTGCTCTGGGAAACCCCCCAGACTTCCTGGAGCAGGTACTTCTGTGTGACGAGCCGGCCGGGGTTGGTGACGAGGATCTCCAGCAGGTGCCACTCGGTCGGCGTCAGCCGCACGTCCCGTCCGTGCCTGACGACCCTCTTGGCGAGAAGGTCGACGGCGAACTCGCTTGTCTTCACCCGGGTCGTCTCCGGAGCGAGCGGCATGTCCTCGGTGCGGCGGACGGCGGCCCGCAGCCGGGCCATGAGTTCGTCCATGCTGAACGGCTTGGTGACGTAGTCGTCGGCGCCGGCGTCCAGCGCGGCGACCTTCTCGTCGGAAGCCTGACGGGCCGACAGCACCATGACTGGGACGCGGGTCCAGCCCCGCAGGGCCTTGAGGACGTCCACGCCGTCCATGTCGGGCAGACCGAGGTCCAGTATCACCACGTCCGGCTGGCGCGCGGCCGCCAGGCGCAGGGCCGTGGCACCGTCGGGTGCCGCGTCCACTCCGTAGCGGCGCGCCTGCAGGTTGATCACGAGGGCTCGTACGAGTTGCGGGTCGTCCTCCACCACCAGCACCCTGGTCATGGGTGTGCGCCTTTCGTGTCGTGCGTGGGCTGTGGGCGCCGCGAGCGGCGCAACCGGCGTCATGGCGACGGGAGTCGGCGGGCCCGGGATGTCTCCCGGACCGCCGACTCCCGCTCAGGTCGCGTGGTTCCTCAGCTCTTGGTCACAAGTCCCTTGAGCGCGATGTTGAGCTCGAGGACGTTGACGCGGGGCTCACCGATGAAGCCGAGGGTACGGCTCGTGGTGTGGTCCTTGACCAGCTTCTCCACCTGTGCGACGGACAGGCCGTTCTTGTCGGCGACCCGGTGGACCTGGATCTCCGCGTACTGCGGGGAGATGTCCGGGTCCAGGCCGGAGCCGGAGGACGTCACCGCGTCGGCGGGGACGTCGGACGGCTTGACGGTGTAGCCGCCCACGGAGTTGTCCTTGATGACCGCGGCCTTGGCGTCCTTGACCCACTTGATCAGGTCGGCGTTGTCACCGGAACGGTTCGTGGCGCCGGACAGGATCAGCTTGTACTGGGTGTTGACGCTGTTGGAGCCGAGGCCGTTCTGGGGACGCCCCTGGAACCACTTCAGGTCGGGGTCCGGGGTCTCCTGACCCTTCTTCAGCGGCAGGTTGTAGGCCTGGCCGATCAGAGAGGAGCCGACGACCTTGCCGTCCGCCTTGATCTCGGAGCCGTTCGCCTTGTTGTTGAACAGCCCCTGAGCGATGCCGGTGACGACCAGCGGGTAGATGACGCCGGTCACCAGGGTCAGCACGAGGAGGGCCCGCAGGCCCGCCCCGAGCAACCGGGCGGCGTTCGAAACGGAGTTGTTCATGGCGATCAGCCGATCCCGGGGATGAGGGAGATGATCATGTCGATGATCTTGATACCGATGAAGGGGGCGATCAGGCCGCCGAGGCCGTAGATCCCGAGGTTGCGACGGAGCATCTTGTCGGCGCTCACCGGCCGGTACTGCACGCCCCTCAGGGAGAGCGGCACCAGCGCGACGATGATCAGCGCGTTGAAGATGACCGCGGACAGGATCGCGGAGTCCGGCGAGGCCAGGTGCATGATGTTCAGCTTGTCCAGGCCGGGGTAGACCGCCGCGAACAGCGCCGGGATGATCGCGAAGTACTTCGCGACGTCGTTGGCGATGGAGAAGGTCGTCAGCGCACCCCGGGTGATCAGCAACTGCTTGCCGATCTCCACGATCTCGATGAGCTTGGTCGGGTTGG
>NZ_JAYWVC010000511.1:0-1871 GCF_036281785.1 Streptomyces chiangmaiensis
TTCGGTTCGGCTGGAGCGGATCATCGCTCCATGACCGCGTTCATGCGCGGCATCCGGACGCCGGTCTGGACGGCCTCGAAACTCTCAGCTTGCAGGACGGCGTCGAAGGCGGCCGGGTAGCGCGCGTCGCGGTTGCGGATCAGGAACCTCACCTCTGCGCCGGCGTCGTGGAGGTCCATGACCAGGTTTCGGGCCAGTTGAGTGACCCAGCCCGCGGTGGCGTGCGCGGTTGCGCCGAGGATCCGCACGCGCCGGGTGGCGTGCTCGATGACAGCGAGGGCGTACAGGGTCGCCCCGGTCAGCATCTTGGTCATCAGGGCCTGTGGGACCCGGTGCACCCCAGCGCCAGCGGCATGTGGCGGCCCGCGTTGCCCGGCAACGAGATATTACGGATAAACCGCGAAACCGATCAGTGGCCGATCGCCACTGACGAACCGAGGCCGACTTGACAGCGCCCAACCCGCACCTCCCAATGGCGGGGATCTCAGCAGGATGCAGTCGGCCGGGCTGACTCGTACGGGTGAGCCCCAACCTGCGTCCACCGGCGGCCGTGCCATATCCATGAGGCGCTCACCTGCTGCTTTCTCCGTTCCGTGATTTCGACGCGGAAATCCTCCGCAGGAGTGGCTTGCAAGGCAATACACACAGCAACTAGCGTCCAACCTCGCCGGACAAATCGTCCAACGGAGTTGGACAGTGTTGCGTGCACCCCCAATACGTCTTGCTGCGCCCGTCACGAAATGGAATCACCATGCTCGACGTGCAAGAACTCGGCAGAGAGCCCGTGGGACAGTTTCCGGCCTCGAGGTCCTGGGCAGAGGACCGAGGAAACCGCCGGACATGTCTCAGGTCGTTGCGGAGGACGCCGTCGCAACGAGCCCTCGTGTGCGCTCGCCGTCTGGTTTAAGGGCAAGGCCCCTGCCGGTTGCAGTACCAGGGCAGTTGCAGGGTGAGGGCCACGCAAATCCGCTCGGCCAGCGGCGCGGGTGACGTAGCTTATCGCACCACCACCGGTACACCGTGCAACTTTATGGGTATCTGGGTCCCCGGGGCGCTCGCCGACCGCTGACGCGGTGCTCCGCGCCGACGGACCGATTGCCGATTCCCTTCGCTGTACGTCTCGGTTTCCGTCCGATAAACCGATGTGCCCGGCGATTCAGCCGCGTACACAGGACCACTTCCGCACACCAAATCCGCCGTGACATGCGAACTCCCGTATTTCGCAGGTACGCGTCCGGGGCCCGCGCATGCGCCCGGAAACGAGAGCATGCCCCGATTTCTCGCCGCCGAGTCCGCGACCGGCACCACCCCACAGGGATCCATTCACAGCTGTGTTGTTCCACAGCCCGTCTGAGGAGTTCTACTTGTTCTCGGCGCTCATCACCGTCACCTCGCTGACGCTGTTCTGGACAGCGGCGTTCACCCTTTGGTGGCAGATGCATGCCTGGCGTACGCCCGTGACGCTGGCGGCCACCCGTTTCGCGCGGCCCGACGGGGACGCTCGTCTCTCGTTCTCCCTGCTGGTGCCCGCAAGGCACGAGCAGGCCGTCCTCGAACACACCGTCAACGGCCTGCTGCAATCTGCGCACGGGGACTACGAGATCATCATCATCGTCGGCCACGACGACCCCGGCACCGCCGAAGTGGCCGAGCGGGTCGCGGCGTCCGCGCCCGACCGGGTACGGGTGGTGGTCGACACCAACGAGTCGAAGAACAAGCCCAAGGCCCTCAACACCGCGCTACCGCACTGCTTCGGCGAAGTCGTCGGGGTCTTCGACGCCGAGGACCAGGTCCACCCCGCCCTCCTGACCCATGTGGACCACGCCTTCCGCTCCACCGGGGCCGATGTCGTACAGGGCGGCGTCCAGCTG
>NZ_JAYWVC010000512.1:0-1824 GCF_036281785.1 Streptomyces chiangmaiensis
AACCGCCTGGTCACCACGCCCACCCCGCTTGACACCCAACGACATGGGGTGTCCCACCAGCACAACTCGTAAGACCACGCGCCACGACCCGGCAGCCCGCAGGCCCCGCCCAGCCCGAATTTTTGGACTTGCGGGTCCATTTTTTGAGGGGCAACCTGGCCGGACCGGCGGGTGGAGCGGCCAGGGAGCCCCGGCACGCCCGCGCCCGGCGGCCACAGCACAGGAAGGGAACGTCCGATGGATCTGCGCTTGACTGGCAAGAAGGCACTGGTCACGGGATCGAGCAGCGGTCTGGGTGAGGCGATCGCGAAGCGCCTGGCGGCTGAAGGCGCCTTTGTGGTCGTCCACGGCCGCAACCAGGCGCGGACCGAGGCGGTCGCCAAGGCGATCGCCGAAGCGGGCGGCGCCGCCGCCCTCGCGATCGGCGATCTGGGGACCGACGCGGGCGCAGACGCGGTGCACGCCGCCGCCACCGCCGGCGGCCCGGTAGACATCCTGGTGAACAACGTCGGCGTCTACGAACCAAGCCGCACCTGGAAGGACACCACGCCGGAGGACTGGGCCGGGCTTTACAACACCAACGTCCTGACCAGCGTGCGCACGATCCAGCGGCTCGTCCCTGCCATGCGCGAGCGCGGCTGGGGCCGGGTGATCCAGATCAGCAGCGTCACCGGTGAGAAGCCGCAGGCGTCCCAGCCCCATTACGCGGCGACGAACGGGGCGCGCAACTCCCTCGCCAAGGCCCTAGCACAGGATCTGAGGAATACCGGGGTCACGTCGAACGCCGTCGCGGCAGGCGGCATCCTCACCGCGGACAGCCTCGAGAGGGTGACGCAGCTGGGCCGGCAGAACGGGTGGGGGCAGACCTGGGAGGAGATCGAGCCGCGCCTGGTCGAGGCGCTGTCGCCGAACGCCATCGGCCGCATCGGACGGCTGGAGGAATACGCCGACTTCGTCGCCTTCCTGGCCAGCCCGCTGGCGGGCTACATCACCGGCGCGACGCTTGCGGTGGACGGCGGCTGGGGCATCTGAGGCGCTGACGCGCCGCCCGGCATACGGCCCCTCCCGGTGTAGACCCGGCTCACCCCCACCAGCCGCTGACACCTCAACAACCAGTATCAGCCGTCAAGTTGACACACCCGATTGCGGGATGCGGTCAGGTGGTTTTGCGAATGGCAATGGCGGCGATGTCGTCGTTGAGGTTGTTGCCGCTGTGCTTGAGCAGGGCGTGGTGGAGGTTGTTCAGGGCCTGCCGGGGTGACGTGGTCAGCTGGTCACGGGCCCAGGTGAGCAGGGGGAAGAATGCTCCGCTTGCGTCGCGGGTTTCGGTGACGCCGTCGGTGTAGAGCAGCAGTTGGTCACCTGCCCGGAAAGCAAATCGCCGGGGAAGGCAGGTGGTGGCGAGCAGACCGCCGAGGTTCAGGGGCGGGGCGGGATCGTCTGTTTCGAGGATGTCGATGCTGCCGCGCCGCCCGAGCAGGGGTGGGGGGTGGCCGCAGCTGAAGATCGTGCCGTGGCTGCCGTGGCGAGGGATTTCCACGAGTACGGCGGTGGCAAAGAGTTCGGCGGGGTCTCCCTGGGCAAGAGCGGCAGCGTCATCGCGCAATAGCGTGGCCTCCAGACGCCCGGCGAGCTGGACGAGGTCGGCGGCCTCGTGGGCTGCTTCCCGGAACGAGCCGAGCAGGGCCGCGGCCACGACAAGGGCGGGCAGCCCGCAGGCCGCGGACATCGCCGATGACCAGGCGGATTCCGTGCCGGGTGTCGGCCAGGGCATAGAAGTCCCCGCCCACTCGTGCGTACGGGGTGGGGGGTGATGGGTTGTTT
>NZ_JAYWVC010000513.1:0-1812 GCF_036281785.1 Streptomyces chiangmaiensis
CCCCGCGTCTTTGTTGATGACGATGCTGAACACGGAGAAGGCGACGGGCCTGGGGATCAACCGGGGGTGGCCGTCGGAGGCGAGGCCGTCGGTGAAGGCGAGGTGGTCACCGAGTCCCTCACCGACCGGGACCTTGGTCTCCCGGCCGGCCTGGTCGAGTTCGGTGACCCCTTCGGTGCTGCCCTTGAAGGGATTGTCCTCAAGGGGAATCCGCACGTCCGCACCTTCGCACCGGTCGAGGTAGTCCTCGGCGGCGGCCTCCAGGGCGCGCGCGAAGGCCGTGGAGCCGTGCAGGTGCAGGGTGCCGTCGACGCAGTCCAGCGGCGGGGGGTCCTCGCGCCAGAACAGCGTCAGGCTCGCCTGGGTGAGGACCGCCGCGGTCAGCAGTGCGATACCCAGCAGCGCCGGTCTGGAGGCGAAGAGGTGGGCCTCGGTTCTGGCCATCTTGAGCCGGGCGAACCAGCCGAGCCAGCGGAACCAGCGGTTGTGCCCGTCCCCGAGCACCCCGGCCCGGAACACCGGCCGCGGCACGTCCCCCGAGGTCCCAGGCTTACGCTCCAGCACCGCCAGCACCTTGTAGTGGGCGCCCTTGTTGAGCATCACCTTGGGCAGCTTGATCAGGCCCGCGCCGTCCTGCTCACCGTGTCCGAAGCCCGAGGCCTCCCTGGTCTCGGTGCTGCCGTCGTCGGCCCGGGTCTCGGTGATGAAGAAGGAGCGCAGTGCGGGGTCGCTGAGCTCGGTCACCGCCATGCCGACGACCCGGCGCTGCGGGAACGTGACCCATATGCCGGTCGCGTTGGTGGTGGGGGCGAGGTAGTCGCTCTCGCCGATCTCCACCCAGCCCGCGTTCTCGATCCGCATCAGGACGAACGACGGCTCGTTGAGTGACCTGGTGTCCACCCGCATCCCCGCCAGTACGTTGGCGCTCGGAGCGTGGCCCGCGCCCGTGGCCGGGGTGTCCATCTGCACGCGGTAGCCGAGCCGCTTTCGACCGGCGACTCCGAACTCCCACACGAACGCCAGAAGAGGGATCACGACACTGAGGATGGCGACGACGTTGCTGAAGTCCCACTCGAATCCGAGGCTCACCGTCGAATCCCTTTGAGTCATCAAGTAGTTAACCGGGAGCCCAGGGTGACAAGTGCGAGCCGGATGTTGCCAGGGATGCCGTAATCCTCCCGATCATGTTCATCCGTCAGTCATCTGCGCAACGTTCCGTTCCTCTACTGGCCCCTGTACGGGCGGAGGCACTCCCTGCCCCGCCCTGCTACCCGTCACCGTTGACCGGATGAGCACCGAGGAGAAGCACTCCTGCTTGGCCGTGCAGCAGCGCAGCGAGCACCCATCCCACCGCCGGCACGACGGCGGACAGCATGCCCAGGCCCCAGAAGAGGTCCGCAAGATTGTCGGCACCGGCGAGCCAGGCGAGCCGCCGGCGGTCAGGGCCACTGTCGTAGCGGCCAGGAGGCCGGGGCGTTGGCCGGGCTCTGCGGGGGGTTGCGGGAGGAGTGCTCGACCGCGTCGGACGTCGGTTGAGAGATGCTCGGCAGCACGTGGGCGTAACCAGCTTCGAGTAGAAGGGCTCCGGCCGCCGCGGCGGTGGCGGTCCGGCGGGTCGTGGTGCCCACCCGCCGGAGCCCGCGTTCGCGCGCGGTGCCGAGCCCGTGGCCCGGGCCGGTCTTCGAACGCGTTCGAATCGCCTGCTCGAATTGAACGCATTCAATGCCGACCTCCGACGAGTGGCCCAGCCGATGGTCCACACGCCGCTGACCTGTACGGGCCATTTATCGGCCCCCACAACCGCACGCAGGC
>NZ_JAYWVC010000514.1:0-1801 GCF_036281785.1 Streptomyces chiangmaiensis
GCTGACCGCCGTCTGGCACATCCTCACCACCAACGCCCCCTTCCACGACCTCGGCGGCGACTACTACACCCGCCACGACCCCGAACGCGCCCTGCGACGCATCACCCGCCAGGCCAACGCCCTCGGACTCACCGTCCGCTTCGAACCCATCGGAACCTAAAGACCAAGGCCGTGAAGTTATGGGTCTGGGTGTGGCCGCAAGTGGGGTCTGATCTGGAAGAACGCCGGACGCGAGAAGCGGAGCCCCGGTAGAACTGGCTGGTCCGCCAAGACAAGCCGTTCACAGCACCGGAGGCTCCGCTGTCGGGTCAGTGTGTCATCAGCCGTGAGATCGCGGTAGCCGACGGTGTCTTCGCTCCAGGGCATCTGGGCGAGTTGACGCAGATCGTGCCGTTCGAGATGGTCGACGAGGTCCTCGCCGAGTGCGGCGCTACCCAGCAGCGGCTGCGGAAACTGCCCGCCCGGGTGGTGGTCTACCTGCTGCTGGCCGCCGGGCTGTTCGAGGAGTGCGGCTACCCGGCCGTGTGGTCCAAGCTCACCGGTGCGCTGGGCAGCCTGCCTCTGCCGAAGATCACCGCGACCGGGCTGTGGCACGCCCGGTGCCGGCTGGGGGTGCGCCCGCTGCAGGCCCTGTTCGACCTGCTGCGTGGTCCGGCCAGTGCGATCCGCACCGCCGGCGCCCGCTGGGCCGGACTCCTGGTGGTCGCCATCGACGGCACGCACTTGGACGTGCCCGACGACCCGGACGTGCGGGCTCGGCTGGGCAAGGGAGCCAATCAATACACCGCCGCCTCCGGCTACCCGCAGGTCCTGCTCGTTGCCCTGGTGGCCTGCGGCACCCGCGCGGTCATCGACGTGGTCTTCGGCCCCCGCAAGCCGGGTGAACCCGTACTCGGACGCCGCCTGCTGCGCTCCCTGCACGCAGGCATGGTCGTGCTGCTGGACCGGGGATTTGCCACCAACGCCTTCCTGGAAGCCGTGGACGGCACCGGTGCCGACTTCCTGGCCCGGCTCTCCGCCGCGCGCAAGCCGCCGGTCCTGGGCCGGTTCGACGACGGCTCTTTCCTGTCCAGGATCGGCACCGTGGAGGTCCGCATCATTGAGTGCGAGATCACCATCACCACCACCGCCGGGCGGCACACTGGCGTCTACCACCTGGCCACGACCCTGCTCGATCACCGCCGCTGCCCGGCGTTCGAGCTGGTCAGGCTGTATCACGAGCGGTGGGAAGTGGAGTCCGCCTATTTCGCCATCAAGCAGTCCATGCTCGGCCGCCGCGTACTGCGGGCCCGTACTCTGCCGGGCATCGCGCAGGAGATCTACGCGCTGCTGACCGCCTATCAGGTGATCAGGATCGCCATCGCCGACAGCATCGGCACCGACCCTGGAGCCGACCCGGACCGGGCCAGCTTCAGCGTCGCCCTTCAGACCGCCCGTGACCAGGTCATCCAGGCCGCGAACGTCATCGCCGACACCACCATCGACCTCGTCGGCGCCATCGGGCGGGCGGTCCTGGAGCACCTCATGCCCGCACGCCGCCTACGCCTCAGCCCCCGCGCCGTCAAACGCCCGCTGTCCCGCTACGCGTACAAGAGCCTGCGCGTCGACCGACGCACCTACAAGGCCACCATCAGCATCGACGTCCTATTGACAGAGCCGATCAGCCCGTAACTTCACGGCCTTGACCTAAAGACAGCAGCCTGACCGACTCTCTTTTTCGGACCAGGCGTAAGACCGTCTGGGCCGGCGGCCCAGACGGTCTTACGCCCTCAACACCGTCCGGGTTCCAACCTGCCCGGAC
>NZ_JAYWVC010000515.1:0-1775 GCF_036281785.1 Streptomyces chiangmaiensis
CAAGGGGGTCAGCCTGCGGCGCAGCCGGTTAGGCCCCAACAGAAGACGGCCGGGGACACTCGGCGCCAGCGACAGGCGATTCAACAGCGAACGCCGCGCAGGCCTGTACTCAGCCCCGCAGCCTCCAGTAGGCCCTGTTCCGCCCCCGGAAGGTGCGACCGACATGATCAATGCTCTGAAGTGCCTGTCGGACGCTGGTGTGTCCGTATGGCTCGACACCCTTTCACGTAGCCGAATCGCGTCAGGCAGCCTGGCGGAGCTGGCCAGCAAGCACTACGTGGTAGGCGTTACGACCAACCCGACGATCTTCAACGACGCTATATCGAACGGGCCGGAGTACGAGTCCCAGATGTCCGAGCTGGCAGCTCGAGAAGTGACTGCAGGAGAGGCCGTCCGCACCATCACCGCGGCGGACGTACGCGCCGCCGCTGACGTCCTGCGCCCTGCCTTCCTCTCCTCCGCCAGTGGCCAGGACGGTCGTGTCTCCATCGAAGTCGACCCGCGCTTCGCCCACGACACCGTCGCGACGGTCGCCGAGGCGCGCCACCTGGCCTGGCTGGTGGACCGCCCAAACATTTACATCAAGATACCGGCGACCGAGGCAGGACTCCCCGCTATCACCGAGATCACAGCTCAGGGCATCAGCGTCAACGTGACCCTGATCTTCTCGGTGGAGCGCTACCGGCTGGTCGCAGACGCCTACTTGTCAGGACTGGAAAGAGCAAGGGAAACCGGGCAAGACCTGTCGCAGATCTCCTCCGTCGCTTCGTTCTTCGTGTCCCGCATGGACACAGAAGTGGACAAGCGCCTCGACGCCCTCGGTACGCCAGAGGCGAGAACGCTTCGAGGCAGGGCCGCTGTTGCAAACGCCCGACTGGCCTACAAGGCCTTCGAGGAGATTTTCTCCGGGCAGCGCTGGGAGGGACTTCAGCAGTCAGGGGCAAATAAGCAGCGGCCCCTGTGGGCCTCCACAGGAGTAAAGGACAGCTCCTACGAACCCACCAAGTACGTCGCTGGCCTGATAGCGCCGAATACGGTAAGCACCATGCCGGAGGCGACACTGCTCGCCGTCGAGGACCGAGGCCTCACCGGAGGCGACAGTGTCCGCAACACGTACGACCAAGCGCGGGCCGACCTCGATGCGCTCGAACGCCTCGGCGTTTCGTATGAAGAAGTCGTCCAACGGCTGGAGGACGAGGGCGTCGCAAAGTTCCAGGAGTCCTGGAACGCTCTTCTCGCCACCACCGAGGCGCAGCTGGCACCCCGAGAGCACGGACGGCTCGAGCGGCGATGAGGCACGCTCCACCGGGCTTGCCCGATCACAAGAAGCAACGGCTTCCCGATGGGTGTCCCACCCGGTTCCCCCTGCGGAGCGGGGGCGAGTGCGTTGGAGGGAACAGCAGTCGGCATCTGAGGCATTCCCCGCTCTCTTCTGCGCTGCTGCGACAGCAGTCCAGGGTGCGCAAGGTTGCGCCGTGCTGACCTGGCGTGAGTGGGCGGCCTGCCAGGATTGCGAGACTGACCTGTTCTTCCCCATCAGCCCGCAAGGACCAGGCCGCCGTCAGGCCGACGAGGCGAAGGCTGTCTGCAGCACCTGCTCCGTCCGCCAGCAATGCGCCGACTGGGCTCTGGACACAGCGCAGCAGTACGGGATATGGGGCGGAATGGACGAGGCAGAGCTGGCCCGGGCAAGGAGGAGTGCTTAACGCTCTCGACTGCAGCACCGCCCAGCTCAATAACGTCTTGCAGCAGCAGTGGCATTTGAAGGCTCCCCT
>NZ_JAYWVC010000516.1:0-1774 GCF_036281785.1 Streptomyces chiangmaiensis
AACCATCTGAACGATCACGCAACGTCATGATCCATTACCGGGAAAGGCTCACTGGATGGGATTCCAGGTGTCGCAGGAGCTGGTGTAGTGCTTGCTCTCCTTGAACGCGTCCGGTTTCAGGTTTCCCTTCATCTCGGCGAACATGAAGTCCTCGACAACCTGATAGGCCTTCGCGGGGCTCTGCCGCTCCTCCGCCTTGATCATCGGAGTCTCGCGGTAGACACCACCGCACATCCCAAGCCGTTCATCTGGACCAAGACCGCCGAGGAGATCCTCGAATCCCTCGCCCGATTCTGCCGACGGATCTCCAGCGCAGGACACCAGCTGAGGGTCGTTTGTTCTCTTCGTCCTCCTTCGGTGTATCGAATCGGAGAAGTTGTGGCGCCACTCGGTGGCCGAGTGGCGCCACAACTTGTGTATCGACCCAAGCAGCCCTTACGCCAGCGACTTCCTGTCTCTTAGCTCAGCCTTTGTTCGAGGGCCGCCATACCTCTCTACAAACTCAATGAACCGAGGCTCCCACAGCAGCTGGTCCGTGATCCGGAGGCTCACCAGGTCACCTATAGCTGACCTGTTGGAAGCGAGGAGAGACTCAATCGCTCGCGCTGCCCCGAGCGCCGCTCCTAGATCCCAATCCTTGGCTTGCAACATGGGAATCAATACGGGATGAACGAACGCATCACTGACCAATGAATACATGCCAGGAGATGCCTCTTCTTCATCTCCGAAAAGTCGGCGCTCTTCTTCTTCCAACTCTAGAATCATTGGTCGACTTTCAGGGGCTTCGTCCCACAGAACGCGCCGGACAAAGATATCGTCCGACAATCCGTCCCACTCCTCGTGCATCATCCGGCTCCCCCACGGGAATTGCTAGTGTCTCTTCGACTACGGGGTGAGTGCCCGCCGCGCGCTGGGCGCGGGCGGACACTCACCCCTACTCTGTTCCGCTATGCGCAGGAATTAGTGGTCGGATCACATACTCCGCTGCCCCCTCCCTGGCCGTCGGGGTAGAACGGGTCGGGCTCGTAGTCCGAGGCACCGAAGGGGTCGATCGAGTCCTTGAACATCTCCCAAGCCCCACGCGCGAACCCGTACTGGCGCACATAGCTAGGAGCCTGGCCGATCACGAACGCACCTGCTCCGGCCACGCTCATGATTCTCGGGAGCTTGACCTTGTTCGTCGACTTCGGACGGTCGAAGCCGCGCGGGTCCTCGTAGAACTCCCCGCCCGTAAAGGACTGCATCGACATCGAGTTGGCCGTTCGATTGATTGCCTGCTTCACCGCGTTGTCCAGGGACTTATTCCCTTTGAGGAGCGCCTTCACCGTTCCGGTCTTGTCCGGTGTGTCGAAGGCGTTCCAGATCCCCTCCGCCTCGTTGAGTGCGATGGTCCGGTCCCGTGGCGAAAGGATGTTCTTCTGGCGGTCGGCCTCCAGCAGCTTCTGCAGCCGACGCAACTGGTCGGCTGCATCACCCACGTGCCATTTCTGCTTGACTTTTTGTCCTGTTTTCAGTTCATACTTCAAGGCCTCAGTGACCTTTCCGTTCCCGACTGCGGGCTTAGAGCCAGGCTTGATGTAAATTTCGCCCAGGATCTTCTTGAGTTCACCGTTCTTCACGTCCGGAGCCGTCGCAGCTATCCCCAGAACGCTCTTAACGGAATTGACTACAGATCTGATCGACTCACCGAGGCCCAAGAAGCTGAGGTGTCCGTCGACTTCGATGAAGCTGGTGGGATTGCCACCGCCGAAGACATAGCGGTTGCCCGTGAACG
>NZ_JAYWVC010000517.1:0-1748 GCF_036281785.1 Streptomyces chiangmaiensis
TGTCGAGATCGCCTTCGACAAGGGCGAGGTCGGCCTCGAGATCAAGGACCTCGCGGAGATGAACCGCCTGTTCACCGCCTGGGTCGAGAACATCTACCACCGCCGCGTCCACAGCGAGACCAAGCAGGAACCGCTCCGGCGGTGGGTGGCCGGCGCCCCCTTCCCCGTCCCCCGGCCCGCCGACCTTGCTGGAGCCTTCCGCTGGTCCGAGCACCGCCGGGTCGCCAAGCAGGGCTCCCCGTTGTCTTGCCTGCTGGTCGGCCAGCCCACCCTCAGACGCACCATGAAACTCGCCGTCCTGGCCGGACTCGAACAGCGGACCGCTCTGCGTTACACGATGCCGGGCATGACCTGCACCGAGACGGCCGGCTACGTCGCCCGCCATCTGAAGATCGCCGGGCGTTTGGACCAGCTGTTCACCGAGGGCGCCCTCACACTGATCCACACGACCTCGCGCGGCTACCCCAGAGCGGTCAACAACCTCTCCCTGCAGGCCCTGGTCGCCGCGTTCGCCACCGGCAAGAACCTCGTCGACGAGGCCGCCGCCCGCGCCGCAGTGAGCGAGGTGGTCGGCCACTGAGAACCTGCTGCTGAAGAAGGCATGCCAGGCGTTCTCCGCCGGCGCTCTGCGCACCACCCATATTTCGCTCGCGACGGCCGCCCTGGCGCATCTACGGTTTCCGCGTGTCCGCAACAACAGCGCTGCCGCCGGCGATGGCCGAGGAACTCCTGCATCCCCTCCTTCCCGCTGCGTCCGTCGGGGAGATCGTTTGGCGTACTGGCGGGGTGCTGAGCACGATCTTCGAGATCCGGTTCGTCGGGGCGGCCGAGCCGGTCGTCATCAAGATCTATGACGATCAATGGCGCTGGAAACAGCAGAAAGAGACCTACGTCTACCAGCTGCTTCAGCAGCACGGTGTCGGGCCGGTGCCTGCCGTGTTGCACCATGGGGACGCCGACAACGCGCTCGGGCGCTGCTACACGGTGATGACGATGCTCAGGGGCCAGCCGTTGTCCGCCCTCAGCCACACCCTCGACAGGGCATCGCTGCGGGAGATCTACCGCCAGATCGGGGGCTGCATGGCTGCAGTCCACCAGATCCCGCAGGGCGCCTGCGGATACCTCACCACGCGGGTTCTGGATCCCGAGCCGACGAACACCGCCTATATGACACGGCAGTTCCACAACAAGCTCAGGGAGTACGCCGATCACGGGGCCGATGCGGCGCTTGCGACGGCCATCGAAGCGAAGGTCGCCCGGCAGGCTGACCTGCTCCGCGCGTGCCGGCATGCCGTGTTGTGCCACAACGACTTCCACGAGGGCAACGTCCTGGTCGCCGAGGACAGCGGCGGATGGCAGGTCAGCGGCTTCATCGACGTGGAGAACGCGATCGCCGCGGATCCACTGATGGACATGGCCAAGACCGACTACTACTGCGTCCACGACGACCAGGACAAGCGCGAAGCGCTCTGCGACGGCTACGGCACGCTGCCGGCCGACTGGAGCGAACGGGTCGGCCTCTACCGCCTCTACCACGCTCTGGAGCTGTGGGACTGGTTCGCCTCCATCGGCAACACAGCGCCGTTGGAAGGCATCACCGACGACATCCGGCGGATGACGGCCTGATCTTGAGTACCGAATACAGGTTCTGAACCACCGGCACCTCGCCGAAGAAACGACACCTTGCCGACGACCGCCCCACCTGTACACCCAACGGTGGGGCGTCGCCGTCAGAGTTCATGGGCATC
>NZ_JAYWVC010000518.1:0-1742 GCF_036281785.1 Streptomyces chiangmaiensis
CGTAGCGCCTCTGCTTGCCTGTACTCGCGGTGACTCTGGGCAGCTCGCCGTTGATAGGCACGTGCTTGCTGCGCTTCTTGTCTCCGTCGTCGAGCTTCTGTCTCCACCTGGCGCTGCCGCTGCCTCTGCATCTCAGCCCAGACGCCGACCAAGCCATTAGAACGACGACTCATGTGCTGCAGGCCCTCCCCAAGGCGCTCTGGTTGTCCCCACAACCAGTTGTAACGGGACGACTCTATCCAGCGATGGCCGTCTCGCATATCCACTCGGCAAGAACAATCCGCTCAGTCGTCTCCACAGGTCAACGTGACCGGAGGCAACCACGGCCGGGCCGGAATACTGGAAGAGCTATCGATCAGAACCAGTTGATCGTGTTCTTCAGGCAGCGGGCGGATCTCGCGCGGATTGTCGCGTTGGCTCGCCAGGTCTGCTCCGCCTCGACACTGGCGGTTGTCACTCCGGCCCGCCCGGCCGGGTTTTCTGCCGGTATCAGGTGACCGTTGGCGATCAGCATCCCAGGGCTCGTGCGTTCTCGGGTGGCGAGACGTCCTGAACTGTCCTCGGTGGGCGCTAAGCGAGATTCCAGAAGTTCTGCGGGTAACGCGTGACGGTGTTCGTGCGGCCGAGGTCGTGGTCGGTCTGCGCCCGGCTCGGGCTCCACCGATGAGTTCTTGCGGGTTGTCGGGTCAGTACGGACATGAATGCTGAGAACAAGCCGCCGGTCGTCTCCCGTCGTGAGTGGCTGGCCGCCGTCGACACCCTGCGCGTCCGGGAGAAGGCGCACACCCGGGAGGGTGACGCGATCACGGCCGCCCGGCGACGGCTGCCCATGACCGAGGTGGAACCATCGACTCCGCTCGCAGGAGGCAACGGAGAAGTCCCCCTGATCGACGTCTTCGAGGGCCGCACCCAGCTGTTCGTGTCCTATCACATGTGGCACGACGGCCGTCCCGGCGCCGACCAGTGCGAGGGCTGCACCTTCTTCACCGGCCAGGTCTACGAACTGTCCCATCTGCACCAGCGTGACGTCACCTTCGCCGTCTTCTGCCAGGGCCCCTTCGAGGAATCCGACCGCTACCGCCGCTTCATGGGCTGGGACATGCCCTGGTACTCCGTGCCCGCCGAGTCCCACGAATGGCTCCTCGCCGGCCGCGGCTTCGGGATGAAGGCGTGCTACCTCCGCGATGGGGACCGCGTCTTTGAGACGTACTGGACCACCGGACGCGGCGTCGAACCCATGGCGCCGTCCTACGGCATCCTCGACATGACCGTCTACGGACGGCAGGAGACCTGGGAGGACTCCCCGCCCGGCTGGCCGCAGCCGTACGAGACGCGCGGCCAGCAGTTCCGCAAGGACGGACGGCCGACCGCGCAATGGGCGCGGATCACTGCCGGGCACGACGACGACCTCCATGGCGCACAACCCCGCACAGGCGGCTCAGGCTGTTGCTCGTGAACCCGCGCCCGACAGCCGTCGCGGCGGCGTGGTCGGGGCCCTGCGTGTCCTGCGCACCGCCTGGCCGACGTCCTGGACGCTCTGCCGGATCCCCGCCGCCGCCAGGGCCGCCGCTACCAGCTCGGCGCCCTGCTCGCCCTGTGCACGATCGCCGTACTCGCAGGCGCCACCACGCTGGCCGCAGTCGCGCGGCATGCCGCCTACCTGCCCGAGGAGATCCATGACCGGCTCGGCCTGCGGGCCGCCCCGCGGGCGACCACCCTCGGCCGGGTCCTGGCCCGCCTAG
>NZ_JAYWVC010000519.1:0-1738 GCF_036281785.1 Streptomyces chiangmaiensis
GAACGCTCCCACGACGACACCAGAACCATGCCTGAACAGCGGAAACTCAGTGACCACATCCGGTAAGACAACGGCTTCTGAGCCACTCGATCCAGCGCGGATGGGGTAGCGGGACCCGTGCTCGGACAGACGTGCCCCTGGTAGGACAGGCCCCTCGCACAAGATCGTTTGCCGAGCGAGAGGCCCCACCCTGGTCATCTATGCTGCCACCCTCGACATCCCGCGCGACGTCGTGGAGTACCAGGCCGTGCTCGTCCTTCGCTGGTTCCGCGAGAGCGGCTGCGTACACCGCCTGGCCCCAAACGCCGGCGTCTGCCAGGCCAGGGCTACCGCTACCTCCACCAAGGCATTGACGTATGGGCTGAGCTTGATGCGGGAACATACAGGCCCGCTCCTGTCCGCTGGGTGACCATCCCTGAGCCGAACGGCGGGGAGCGGATGCTGGGTGTTCCGCGGGTGCCGGATCGCATGTCCGATGGTGTGGGGGCGGGCCGGGAGAACCGGCCCGCCTGCCCGATAAGGCAAGGGAGCATTCAGCTGCACGACCGACGCGCGCACGAGCGGCTTTCGGCCGTGCATCCTTCAGCGGACCTGTATGTGGGAGGCGTTGATCTTTTCGGCCCGGTAAGTCTAGTAGAGGCTGACGCCGTAGACGCTGAGCGCCTCGGGCACGGGCTGGTAGAACGTCGTGCCGCCGGACGTGCAGTCACCGCTGCCGCCCGAGGTGATGCCCAGCGCCTTCGTCCCGTCGTACAGCGGGCCGCCCGAGTCGCCGGGTTCGGCGCACACCGTGGTCTGGATCAGGCCGCTCACGGTGCCGCCACCCTGGTAGCGGACCGTGACGTTCAGCGCGGTGACGGTGCCGCTGTGCGTGCCCGTGGTCGAGCCGGTGCGCTTGACGGATTCGCCCACGAAGGCGTTGGCTGCGGTGTAGCCGCCGGGGTGGCTGAGCGAGGTGTTGTCGTAGCGCACAAGCGCGTAGTCGTTGCCGGGGAAGCTGTAGTCGATCGTGGGGCCGATCAGTGTTTTGTGCGCCTGGTCGGTGTACCAGGTTTTGGCCACCTTTCCGCAGTGGCCCGCGGTGAGGAAGTAGTACGTGCTGCCGCTGACCACGTTGAAACCGAGCGAACAGCGGTACTTGCCGCCGTAGATGGCGTTTCCGGCGGAGAGCAGCGGGTGGAAGACGCCTGCGGCTCGTTCGACCGTCAAGGCGTCCGCGTCGGCGCCCGCGGCCTTCTCGATGCGGGCGATCTCCGCCGCGGAGACCGTGCTGTCCGCGGTCACGACGACCCGTCCGGAGACCTGGTCCGTGTACCAGGCGGTGCCGTCGACCGCGGCGTGCGCCACGGCGTCCCTCACCTGGGTGAGGTGCTCCCCGCTGTGGGCAGGGGTGCCGGCCGCGCCCGCACTCGGCGCGCCCGCGAGGGTTGCGGCGACGAGGGTTGCGGCGACGGCGAGCAGTCGGGTGCGTTTGGTTCTCACTGATCCTCCTCTTGGGAAGTGGAAAGGCCCAACGGGGTGGGGGCCCGTGAGACACCGTCAGGCGGGGGTGGCGTGTTCCTGACATGCTCGCAGTGAGGATGAGGCCGGCCCGCCGCACACGCAAGAGTCGGGCAGAAAGGAAAACTGAGCGGCCATGAGAACGCGGGCGCGCGTGGGATGAACTGTTGAACCCCCGCGAACGGGAGTGCGATGGCGCAGTCGCGGAGCTGGCGTCGGTGGCTGGCGCCCATGTCTG
>NZ_JAYWVC010000052.1:0-42455 GCF_036281785.1 Streptomyces chiangmaiensis
CAGACGTGCCACCAGCGGCCGCACACAGTGGACCAGTACCGGATTGGCGTTGGCGGCGTAGAAGATGTGGAGGCTGATCCAGCCGTCGCTGTCCGGCTCCGTCTCGATGTGCTCGCCGTCGCCTGCGTCCTGATCGCCGCCCATCACCGCTCCGTATCCGTTGCGTTGTGTCCGTTGAGTTCGACCGTGAGCTCGGTGACGTACCGGTGCCGGTCGTCACGCAGCCACAGTTGGTCGGGGCCGGGCAGCATCTCGGTGAGCGTCACCGCCGAGTCGCTCTTGCGGACCGCGGTCTCCAGCAGCCGGACGCACGCGTACGAGTCGAAGTCCACGTACTGCGGTTTGCGTTCACCGCCCAGGCTCGCGAACACATGGCGGGGCAGCCCGGCCGTCCGCTGCCATTCCCGCCAGGCCAGGAACCACTCCTGATCCGACTGTCCGGCCGTCACGGGCGGAAGCCGGTCGGCGGCGAACCGCCAGGACTTGCGCTGGAGCACCACATTGCCGAGCCTGACGCGAGGCAGGGCGCCGCTGCGCCCCTTCGGGATGCCGGTGCCCTCCCACACGTCGAGCTGGACCATGGTGGTGCAGGAGAAGTTCAGCAGGACCTGCTGCACCTCCGGCAAGGCCATCGGGAGCAGAAAGCCGAGGTAGACGGGGATCACCTCGACGCCCAGTCTGCGGGAGCGCAGGAGCAGCCGGTCGGTTGCCGCTTCGTGCTCGATGACGAGGTCCTCCACCGGGATCTGCTGGTGTGGCGGCCGGAAGCTGGTTTCTCCGGGGCAGACCACCTCGTAGGGCGTGACGACCGGGTGCAGGTTGAGGTTCGTCGCGTCGTAGCCGCCCTTCAGTTCGGCGAACACGGCTCCCTTCGGTACGACGTCGTCCAGCGCCTGGCGCAGTGATGCGGTGAGACCCTCGTCGAGGGAGTGCGCGAACCGCGAGAAGAGCAGCGTGAGTCCGGAGTAGATCCGGTTGACGATCACCAAGGGATCCTCGGCGCCGTTCTCGGCGAGCTGGAGGAAGAAGGACAGTGAGCGCAGGCGTTCCGGCCTGGGCAGCAGACCCTCCACGGCGGCCAGGAAGTCCTCGTCCAGCTCGATGTCGGCGTCGGTGGCGGAGGCGGTCCGGTACCTCAGGCTCATCTCCTGGGCCACCGCGGCCCGCGCACGGTCGATCGCCGCGATTTCCTCCTGCCGGAACCAGTTGTCGTACGTACGGAAGTCGGTGCCGTCGAAGCGCTGATGACGCATCAGCCGCTTGTTGTAGTTGTTGTAGAAGTCCTGGTTGAACTGGTGGGCGAACGACAGGAAGTCCTCGCAGCGCCCGCCTTCCCCGTAGCGCGCCCGGAAGAATCCCTTGGTGACGATCCTGCGCACCAGGTTCCCGTCGAACGCCGGGAGAATCCGGGCCAGTTGTTGCAGCCCGGGGGTGAGCTGCCGGCTCCAGGTCGAGGCGTCACCGGTCACCGCCAGCCCCGGCAGGGTGGTGTCCTCGTAGACCAAGGTGCGCAGCACCGGTGTGTCGTCGCGGCCCAGGAGGCGGTGCGTCTGCGCCACGGACTCCTTTATCTGCGCGAGCAGTTCACGTCTGCGGCGCACTTCGGCGTCGGCGAATCGCTCGACGTCCGAACCCATCCGCTCAACGAGTGCCGCGGTGTCGTCGGCCCAGTCCGCTCCCAGGCGCAGCAACCCCCTGCGGTACGTGGCCACCGGGTCCGGATCGTGGATGTCGATGTGCAGATCCGGAACGACGAGCAGGCCCAGCCTGAGCAACTGGGCCAGATACCGTTCCACTTCCTGCTCCGACCGCGTCGTGTCCATCGCGCACAGCTGCCGTACGGCATCGCCGAACCGCAACGTCATGCCGTCGCCGAACAGGGCGAGCACATCGGCAAGGGCCTCCCCGCTGGGCAGGAAGAAGAGGCTCTCGTGGACGGCGTCCAGGGTGACCGCAGCATCCGCGTTGCCATCGGCGCCGCGCAGCTTGCGCAGGTAGCGGACCTGGTCGCGGTGTATCTGTGTGCCACTGGTGGCTCGGACGGGCAGATCACGGCGGACCTGTGGGTCCCCGGTCAGCAGCTCCGAGAGCCTGGCGAGCAGCGCGATGTTCAGCCGGGTGCTGCCCCGCTTGTCCCACCCGCGCACGGACGCGGCGAGCGGTCTGCCATCGGCCTCGGCGAAGACGCCCGCGGACACCGCCGTCAGGGTGCTGAACGGGCTGGTCTTGCATGCTGTGCGCAGCAGGTACTCGAGGAGAGACCGTTCGATGCGCCGTTCCCGCTTGCTGAGCGGGCCGTCGGCGCGTCGCAGGTAGTCGTCCAGATACTCGTCGAGCGACGGGGACGACAGCTGGATGCCGTAGCGGAGGTCCGTCTCGATGGCGACGCGGCGCAGTTCCTCTCGGGCCGCGGTGATCTCCTCGCTCAGGATGCCGGAACCGGTCCGCAGCAACTCCTCGAGCCGCTGCCGGTCGGCCGACCACGCGCGCAACTCGGTGAGTTCGTCGGTCGGCAGTAGCGGCTCGGCCGCCGTCAGGCCTCGCGGGGCACGGGCGTTGAAGACGTCTCGGCGTAGATTGATCAATGTGCGTCGTGCCGCCGGATCGTCGAAACTGCGCGCCACACGTTCCTGCAGCGAGTCGGCGAGCCGGGCTCCGCGCTCGCGCAGCCGCTGCCGTGCGTCGAGCACGTCGTCCGCCCATGTCGCGCTCGCCGGAGTGGCCAGCGCGGCTGCGGTGTCGAAGGGCAGACCCCCGACTCTCAGCATGAACCTCGGCAGCAGGTGCCACGTCACGCGCTCCATGCTCTCGTGAACGGGCGGGGTCGCGGCCGACGCCGTGCGGGGCGTCGTCGATGACAGCGCGCTGGTTTTCACGGTTCAGCCCTCTCAGACCAGCCGATAGTCGAAGTCCGCGCTGTCCGCGCGTTCGTGGCCGAGCAGTGCGTAGAGGAAGGTTCGCTCGTCTCCGTCGTCGAGGCCGACCGCCTCGTCGATGGCGATGTTGTCGAAACCGAGTACCACCCCGCAGCCGACGCCCAGCGCGGCGGCGGCGGTGTAGGCCACCTGCGCCAGTGCGCCCACCTCGGAGTTGAGGACTCGATAGCCGCGGCTGCCGTAGGCGTCGAGCGCGCTCCGCAATCGCCCCGAGATCGCCAGCACGGCGCCGACCTGCTCCAGGTTGTAGTTGCTCAGGAAGTAACTGCGCTGCAGCTTCTCGGCGAGCGGCATCTCGCGTACCACCCGCAGCCGGTGACCGGCGGCGTCATAGCGGTAGGTGCCGCTCGGCAGGCCGGTCACCCGGTTCGCCAGTACGTACAGACCCGTCAGCCCGACGTCGTCGGGCACCACGTCCGAGAGGTAGCGCTGCCCCGACACCGTACCCGCCAGAACGGTCGCCAACTCGTCGAGGCGCAGGGGGCGGGAGCGCGTGAACGAGCCGAAGCTGGTCCGTCGGGAACGCAGCGTCTCCCCGACGTCCTGGCCGAGTCGGTCGGTGAGCAGCTCCGGCAGCTCGACCTCATCGCCCCTGACGGGCGGGAGTGGTACGAGGCGGCGCGCCACCGAGGGCTCCGGACGCTCACGGCGGTCTGCCAGGACCGCCCGGTGCACCCGCTCGATCTGCTCGAAGGCGCGGGTACGGGCCGATCTCTCGAAGCTCGGACGGTCGATCAGGCCGCCGTGGTCCGCCGAATCGGCAGAGCCGGCCACGCGGTCCTCAGGCGGGCCGAAGGACAGTGGGACCACGGCCAGCACGCTCTCCTGGTCGGTTTCGAGCCCGAGCAGCCGGTTCAGCCGCTCGTCGTCGAACCACAGCACGCGGGTGAGGCGTCTGCCCGTCCCCCGCGCGATCAGCTCCCAACTGCCCAGCAGGGCGCCGGCATCCTGTGTCACCACGTGATAGCAGAAGTTGTTGTACTTGAAGGAGTTCTTCCAGAAGCGCACGGTCACCACGAGGAAGCCGTCCGCCCTCTCGGTCCCGGCCCCGGACTCGCACGCCGCGCGCACCTCGTCGGAGAGGTCGCCGACGAGCAGTCGCTCGAAGCTGTGGTGTGCCGTCGAGTAGTGGTAGACGCCGGGGGTCAGCGGGCTGCCCGGCCCGGCCACCCAGTAGACCTCCAGCGGGTACATTCCGCCCCCGGAGGCGGTACCGCGCCCCCACAGCGCCTCCGGGTAGAGCACCCGCGCATGGCTGTCCTGGTTCCAGCTCACCCGCAGCCTGCGGTCGAGCACGCCGTACGACAGCCGCAGCAACGCGGCGAGCGAGTCGGGGGTCCAGGGCGGCCCTTGGCCGGCGGGAGGTTCGCCGAAAAGCACCTCGGCGGTATCCGCCAGCGGCAGACCGATGCCCGGCGGGAGCGGGAAACGCCGCACCCCCAGGTAGGTCTTGTGCCGGGACGGCTGGTCCGCATAGTCGGGGCTGAAGCCGACCGGCTCCATCGGCTCCCGACCACGCCGGAACACCGACTCCACATAGTCGCTCACGACCTGCGTCCGGTTCTCGGACACGGGATCTCCTCCTTCGGTCCGCGGGCGGGCCAATGTGACAGGCGGGACGCACGACCGGGGTCGGCGCCGCGGGGACGGCTCAGGGAACCCGACGGGAACGGCTCAGGGGAACGGGTGCGGCCTGCGGTTCAACCCCGTGGGACCGAATCCCTCGTCACGGGCGTGAATCTCGGCCAGTGCGCCGTCGAGGTAGGCCTGAAGCCGCGGGTGGCCCAGCACGCGCTGCCGCTCCCAGCCGAAGTCGATCGGCACCAGTCCCGGGGCCAGCACGCACAATGTGCGAATGCCGGTGCCGTCCTGCTCCGGGCAGGTCTGGTCCACCGCCACGACGTCACTGCCGGCATCACGCAGCCGTTCCATCACGAACCGCGCGTCATCCGCCAGATCCAGGGTCTCGGGTCGCTGCGCGAGCCAGGAACCGTACAGCTCGTCCATCGACCGGGGCGGTGCCGCGTCCAGCAGGAAGTCGACCGTCGACGCCATCTCCGGCATGCCGTACAACAGCGCGTGCTGGGTGAGTTCATGCACCCTGTTGTAATCGGTGACCATCTCGCGCAGGTCAGGCAGTTTCGCCTCCACCCGTTCGTCCATCCCCGGGATGTAGGACGCGGTCTCCGCGATGGCCGCGCGCACCGCCTCCACGGGGTCCAGGCTCGCGCCGGCGGCGAAGCACAGCCTGCCCAGCCCTCCGTCGAGCCGCTCCGCGACCGCCATCACGGCGGGCACCGGGATGTCGACGCGCATGTCGAACAACCGCATCCGGTACCCGAGCCGTGCCACCCGCTCCAGTACGAACTGAACCTCCTCGTCCACACAGGTCGCCGGATCGATCTCAGGCAGTTTGGCCCCGCCGTACCAGCACAGCAGGAACGCGTCGCGCTCGATGAGTTCGAGCATGCCGTGCAGCAGCGCCTCTTCGACGCTGCTGCCGCTGGCACAGCCGTTGGAGGACTCCTGGACGAACTTCCGGTCCGGGCGGCGATCCAGATAGAAGACGAGTTGTTCGGGCACGAGCAACGGCCGCTGTTCGCCGAAGGAGTAGCCCCACACCCAGTGCGTCTGGGCGTCCGGGTGATACGGCTGGTAGTACTCGGTGTGTCCGGTGTAGAACTCCGGAAGGTACGAACCCATCGTCGTGGGGTCGAGGGCGTCCGGCCCCAGTTCGCGGTAACTCGCGTATATTGTGGACTCTTTGGCCCGCGGAAACTGACCCGCGTACCGCTCCAGGCCCTCCAGGATGCCGTACCGCTCACTACCGGCCGAGCTCTGCGACTGTCCGCTCCACCACATCTCGTGGTAGTCGTACTTGCTGCGGACCCGGAAGTACCCGCTGACCGGCAGAGTCGCACTGGACTGATACACGCGGCGTGCCGTACTCGCCAGCGCTCCGCACACCTCATTGACCAAACCCGCGGTCGGCAGGGTCAGATCCGCCGCCGACGCGCCCCGGTAGCTGGTCGGACCCGTCTTCGGTCGTGGGCCTAATGGGAGCGCCGCGCCCTCGGCGGTATCCGGTACCGGGGTGGCGCACCACTCGCACTCCGAGTCGGCGATCAGATCATGGCGGTCGACCGTCAGGTCGCGGGTCCGCAGTGCCACGATCCGCCCGATCCGCCGGTCGCCGGAGGCGATGTGGCCGTCGGCCGTCTCCGCGTGCACGATCTGCGCGATCTGTTCCAGGGCGAAGGGCGTGAGCGAGGAGTCGTCACCCGCCACCCACACGTCCGCGCCGTCCTCGATCGGCCGGCGCTCCTCGACGGGGCGCAGCGACAGCCAGCGGCGCTCCAGGCAGCGTCCGCACGGCTGGCTCGTGCCGTCGCCCCGGTGCAGTGGCCCCATCAGCACCCACCCGCCGTACAGGCGCACCGGGTAGACCAGACCGTCAACCGCCGGCGTCGCGCCCGGCGCGGGGCGCTCAGGAAGGCCGAGCATGCCGACGTCGACCGTGACGCCCGCACCGGTGCACCCGGCCAGATAGCCGCGGACGACGTCGATCATCCCAGGGCCGTGGGCGACCGTCGCGGTGGTCACCGCGCTCAACTCAGCATTCATCCGTCCACCCGATCGATGAGAAGATGGGGGTGTGCGGCTGCTTGTCACTTCTCGGACGGGGACCCTCTTGCCGACGGGGACCGTCTTGCCAAGCAGCCGCACTTGTCAGCCGGAGTGCCGGGTCCGTGGCAGGTGCCCACCGACCCGATCAGTCACCGACGTCAGCTGGTGCTGGAAGAGCAGGAGCAGCAGCTGCTGGTGGAGCAGGAGCAGCAGCTGGAGCAGGAGCAGCTGGAGCTGGACCACGCCAGCTCGACGGACTCGTCCGTCATCTCCTCGATCTCGAACGTCGCGCTCTCCAGAACGCTCAGTTCGTCCTTGAGCTCAGCGGACATGGCGATCCTCTCTTCGGTGGGTTGTGCTCTGGTTGTGCCCCCCGGAACGGGTGTTCCGAGAACCGTGGCGCGCCTCAGGTGGGCGCGGACCAGCCCACTGCCCAGCTACTTCGCAGCGAGCAGGATCGTGCCTGTGATCATTCCGCGGACTGCCCGCAGGTCGATCGTCGTGGTGTCGACGAAGAGAACGCGCGTGCCGTCGGCGTCCAGCCGGGCGAGCGCTTCGGACATCGGCACCCCGGGTCGTCCGAAGGACCACTCGGCCTTCGCGTCGCCCTGGGCAAGTGTCCTGGGGTCGAAGTCCGCCATCAGCGGGTCGCCGAGGTCCATGGGCGCGCCCTCGTGATGCCGGCCGACCGCGAGTCCTACGGCGTCCCGCACCGCCGTGCGTACCGCGGCGCGCACCGACAGCTGCGAACCGATCGCCCAGTCCATCGCCCCATCGGCGCCCTCGACCACGGCGAGAACGGCGAAGGACGGTACGGCACCGGGCAGCGCGTACACCCGGGCATGCCGGCCGATGGGCCGGAGGCTGCCCAAGGCGAACGATGTCTCGTCGTCTCCGCCCAGCCACTCCTCGGAGAGCGGTCGGGCCGGTTCGCCGCCGCGTATCGCGCGGACGAGTCCGCGATACGCGAGCGCCGAGCACAAGCCGCTTTCTTGTACGTCCTCGACGGTCCAGCCGACGGCCGCACCCGCGGGGCTCGGCTCGAACATCTGCCGGGAGTTGGCCGGTGACAGCGGGTGGACGGCCGCGACCGGCACCTGCCACCGGCTTTCGTCGTGCAGCGACACCGCGGACGCCACCGGGCCCGCCGACCACCCGTCAGGGGCGGGCAAACCGTTGAAGAGGTCGAGCCGTTCGGCCGGAACCACATCGGCAGCGTCCGGAAGTGCTCCGTCCGGCAACCCGACGGGGCCGAGCCGTCCCACGTAGCAGGCGACCGCCGACTGCACCGAGCGAGTGCGGGCGACGAGGGCCGTGTCGATGTCGAACGCGACGATCTCGCGCGCCTCGTCGGTCAGGGAACCGGGCGACCCCAGCCGCACCCGGCCCGTCTTGAGCGGTATCTGCCGGATCGATTCGTCGGTCCATCCCGACATGAGGCCGAATTCCGGGGAGACCAGAACAGCCGCGCGTCCGTAGGCGTCGCTGTCGTCCGTGGGCGGGCGCTGGACGTCGTCGGACGGCACCCGCTCGTGGCGCAGCGGGCAACCGGGATGGGGCAGCACGCGTTCCCGACGGGACTCAAGCGTGGTCAGATCCTGGATCACGACGTGCCGCTCGTCGTCCATCTGCAATTGACCGGTGCGCAGCCGGAAGATCTCGAACGCCAGGGCGTTGCCGACCATGGACTGTGCCATCGGGCTGCCGCTCGGGACCTCGGTGCCGGTCGGGCCGACAGCCAGTCCGCGCCAGAAGTCGGCCATGCGACGAGGATCGGAGTTGGCGGACAGGCGAAGTTGTGCACACACCCAGCACGGCTGCTCTCCGGGTCCGGAAATCGGACCTACCACCATGCGGTTCGGGTCGGCCACCACCGGGAGCAGTCGCGGGCCTTGGGGAACGCCGCGCAGGCGTCTGGTCAGATCGAGCAACGCGGTGCTGCCCGAGCCGTCAGCGACAGCCACCACGATGTCAAATGCCGTCAGATCCTGAGGGGTTGATGGCAGCACGACCACGTGCGCCGGTGCGCTCGCGTCGGCGAGCCTAGCCGTCTCGCTGTCGAAGTCCCGTCCCCACGCGGCGTCGTCCAACGACACCTCGGCCAGCCCGTTGCGCAACAGGCCACGTACCGCTGCTGCCGCGACGCCACCTGGTGGGCCGCTGACCAGGACTCGGGATGAGCGGAAGCGGGCGAAGAGCTCCTGCGGCGTCCGCTGATCCGCGTGCATGAAATGCTCTACGAAATTGATCTGCGGCGCGAACAAATCCAATATGCCGGCCGGCAGCGTCCGTTCGTCAGGGGGCGGGACGGCACGAGCGAAACCTCTGTCGAGCAAGGTGCGCATCAGGCCGATGGTGGTTTTGCGTCGCTTGTCGTTCAGGCCTTCGCATAATTCCCCGATAGTGTGTTCGCCGGTCATTCGAGGACCGAGGACAGACATCCATTCATAGGCGCCGACGCCTTTGATGACGCAAGAACTCTCTGAACTTCTGAGATAGATACCGGTATCGACTCGAAGGAATACCACGTCATTGCGTAAACGGGGTCTTATGTCTGCCAGGGGTGCACTCTCGACCGTTCGCATAGCGTCCTCTCGCAGGATCGTACGCCGACGGTGGGGCAACGCTACCCGCGTCCACCGGGGAGGATTGCGCGGCCTCGCTCGGGACGGCGTCAACACTCCGTGCCAACTTCAACGAGCGGTGCCCGATTGGACCGCTTTGGGAATCGCCGGTGGATCATGACGGTACAGGGGCCGGTTCGCCACCGCCACCGTTGCATTTCGCGCCCCGCTGGCGGAGCATTCGAGGGCCCATCGGGCCAGTTTTTGATCTTGGTTTGCTGAACGATGCATGAAGTCCGACCGAAATCCCCGGCAATCCGCGATCAAGGAAACGCGATCGACTTGAGCAAAGGCGTCGTGTAACCGACGGTAGCTCTAGCAGTTTGCTCCAGCCCCATCCGGAATGATGATTCCGCATGCAAAGGAGCCACCAGGCACATGGATCACCGGCATTGGGCTACCAGCGGTACCGCCGTAATGATCGACAACCTCCGGTGCGGCGAGCCTCGGGATGCAGGATGAGCTTCGCCTCGGACAGGGCTCGCCCTCCGGGCGGCTCCCGACCGCCCGGCCGACCACTCGTGCCGAGCAGCCAGGGTCCTCGTACTCGTCTCCGGCGACTGCCCGGGACGAGCGACGCCATCAACCCTCTTGGTCGCCAACTGCCTTACAAACCAGTGCCGTTCGGCGACACATGGGTGAATTCGTCAGTGGTGGATCCAGCCGGCTGCTGCCGATGAGCGCTGTGGACAAGGACGATCCCCGCCCGCAGGCCGCGGCGGTGGTCGGAGTTTGAACTCTTGGACGGCAGGCCGCATTGCCCCTCCTCCAGTGCAATGGCGATCATTCGGCGCTTTCGCCGTCCGACCGAGGGCCGGGCACCGAAGGCCGGGACTTCGACGGCCTCACACCCGCCGACATGACCGGATGAGGCCGCCGATGCCCTCATGTCATGACGCCGAACGCGCCCGCGAAGTACACCAGCGGCCGGGCTTCCACCTGGTGCTCGAAGTGTCGGACGTCGCCGACGAAAATGGTGTGGTCCCCTCCGGGGTGCGCCGCCGACACATCGCACACGACGACGGCGATGGCGTCCTTGAGCACCGGAACACCGTGCTCCTCGCTGACACTCACGCCTGCGAACTTGTCCTTCTTGGAGGCCGCGAAGTTCTTGGCGAGCGCTTGACCGCCTTCCCCGAGGATGTTGACGGCGAATCGTCCGTGCTCGGCGATCGCGCTACGAGTGAGTTGCAGCGTGCGCCAGTGCCCATGAATGACGGGGAAACTGATGTGATCCATGCAGCAAAGCGGGTGTTGCGTGTGTTCCGGGTGGTGGTGGCGGCGGGTCGATGCCGCAGCCGATCCACCAGGTCCCTGATCTCTCTCGAGGGCTGTACGCTCCGGTCGGCCGGAAGCCTTGCCATCGGAAACCGCCTTTCACCACAGGCAACGCTCACCGACGAGGGCTCAGCCCTGGTCGGGGGCGAGAACGAAGGTGTGCCGCAGCGAGGTGTAGGGCTGGTCCGTGCGGTCGCTGTATGGTCCGGTTCCGGCTTCGTGGGAGGCGAAATCGACCACGAGCGAGTCCTTGACGCCGAAGACCGGGTCCTGCCCCAGGTAAGGGTCGTCGGCGGGAAACAGCATCGTCGTCACCCGCTGGAAGCCGGGCGCGTCGATGACCACGTGGACATGAGCGGGGCGCATCAAGGACCGGCCCGAGGCCCGCATGAGCTCGCCCACCGTTCCGTCCCCCGGAATCGGGTAGCTCGCCGGACGGATGGAACGAAAGGCGAAGCCACCCTCGCCGTCACTCCGCAGCAGGGCGCGCATCGCGGTCTCCTGCAGACCCGGGACATCGACGTCGTAGTGGCCGTCGGCGTCGCTGTGCCACACGTCGACAGCCGCGTCGGCGACCGGCTCGCCCATGTGATCGGTCACCAGACCCTCGAAGAAGAGCGGGACACCTGTGAGGCCCGCGGAGATGTCCGCGGCGTGCGAGTGCTCCGGCCGGTCCTCGCGGAAGTAGGGGCCGAGGACGCTGTTCTCGGTGGCCACCGACTCGCGCTGGTGGTTCAGCGCGTCCACCAGCATGGTGACGCCCAGGACATCGGAGAGGAGGATGAACTCCTGCCGCGTCGGGGTGCACAGGTGACCGGTGCGAGTGAGGAAGTCGATACCGGTGGCCCACTCCTCTTCGGTCAGTCCTACTTCGCGGACGAAGGCATGGACGTGACGGACGAGCGCCTCGAGAATCTTGGCCGTACGGGGGTCCTTGACGCCGTCCAAGGTGGCGATCACCTCATTGGTAATGGTTTCACTGTCGAGGTCACGCATGAGGGGGCTCCCTGGTGATGAAGTTGTTGCGGTGGAAAGTGCGCAGGAGAGGATCAGACTGCGGGGCGTTCGCCGGCCCATGCCCGGGTCAGCAGCGCCCTGGCCGATGAGCGGTCCACCGGGCGCGGATTCCAGTAGGCGTTCTGAACGATCAGGTCGGCTGCCTGGTCGATCCCCGCTTCCGGCATGCCCAGGTCCCTCAAGGCGCGGGGGGCACCGAGTTCTCCGACGAAGTCGAAGAGAGCGGCCGCTGTACCGCCCTCGGAGCCGGGAAGCGTGCGTGCGACGCGCTCGACGGCATCGGGCGCGGCTGCCGCGTTGAAGGCGAGGACATGCGGAAGCACCACCGTGTGCGTCTCGGCATGCGGCAGATTGAACGTGCCACCCAGGACATGACACACCTTGTGATGCAGCGCCATCCCGACCGACCCGAGGCAGGTACCGGCCAGCCAGGCGCCGTACAGTGCCCCGGCGCGTGCCTCCGGGTCGTCCGGGCGCCCTATCACCGCCGGCAGGGAACGGATCAGTGCGTCGACCGCCTCACCGGCCATGAGGTTCGCGATGGGGTCGTGGTCCTGTCCGTAGAGCGCCTCCACCGCGTGCGCCAGGGCGTTGACGCCGCTGACCGCAGCCACGGCGGGAGGAAGCGTCAGCGTCAGGTCGACGTCGTACACCACGGTCCTGGGGAGGACCTCGGGCAGTCGTCGCGTGGTCTTGCGGCCGCCTTCGGTCTCCCCGAGGATCGGCGTCATCTCCGATCCCGCGTACGTCGTGGGCAGCGCCAGTTGCGGAAGTCCGGTCCTGACCGCGATGGCCTTGCCGAGACCGATCGTGGACCCTCCTCCGACGGTGAGCACGCCATCGGCCTTGACCGACTGGACGTACGCCACCGCCTTCTCCGTGACCTCGACCGGTGTGTGCATGGTCGCCTCGGCGAAGTGCCCGACCATCGCCGCGCCCATGAGGTCACCCATCTCGGCAGCCTGCGCCGCCTGGTTCAGGGTGGACAGCACCACCATGCGCTCGCAGCCCATGAGCACGACCTCGTCGGGGATACGGCTGCGTGTCCTCCTACCGAACACCACCTTGGTGACTTGTCCCCGATGAACGAACGCCTTCATCCGAATTCCTCACTCTGACACCGACTCATGCCTTCCGGGAGCCGTAGCGTGGGCGGGCCCAGCGGTTCCTGTCCGCGTCCAGCGGCATCCCACCCCACTTCCGACCCCGCGCCGCCTACTCACCACTCCCGACCACCGAGTCGAAATGACCATCCGCTTCGCCAACTGCGAGCAGATCAACAGCGCAGTCGGCCCGCCCGCAACGGCCTGTCCCAGAGCCAACGCCCCAGGCCGACCAGGCCCTTGCGCACCGTCAGGCACTCACACTGCCCACAACGTGACAACGCCCGTTGAGGCTCCGGACCGCGTTCATGGAAGGACACCTGAACCGTCGGCGGGCGAAGCATGCTGCCTATGTGCTCGGCCGCGGGATCTTGCGAGCCGAGCACATCGGTGGCGGTTATGCGTCCTGGGTCTTGATGTAGTCGGGCTGATCCTTGTCGTCCAGCGAGAAGCCCTGGTTGGCATCGGCGGCCCCAGCGCGCGCAGGCTCGCCGGCGACGGAAGTCACCGAGCCGAACAACTCCTTCCGCTCGGCGACGGCGCGTGCGGTCATCTCGTCGGACGTGCCGAGACCGATTGCCTCGCGGGCCAGTTCGGTGATGGAGCCGCCGGGGTCGGTCGAGATGCGCTGCATCGTCAGCAGCTTGATGAGGAACAACGGCGTGCCCTGGAACCTCTCGAACGACCTGAAGCGTCCGGCCCAGTCGCTGAGGAACCGGTCCTGGACGAACTTGAAGAGCCGCACCTTGTCGTGCGCGCTCAACGTCGAGCCGTGGAACATCTCCAGAAGCCTGGTGCCGATCTCGGGAGCCTCGAAATCCTTGTCGCTCGGCGACAACACCGCTGAGCGGCCGCACATCTCCACGAGCTTCTCCGTCAGCCGGCTCACATTCTCGAGGTAGTGCGCGCGGCCGAAGTCATAGAAGATGTTGTTCGGCTTGCACAGCCCCCTGGGCGTCACGAACGCGGTCGCCTCCGAAGCGATGGTGAAGGCACGCAGCGTCTCGTGGAAGCGGACGAGGTCGGCGATGTCGGATCCCACGACCGGGTGCTGAAGCGTTCCCGTTGTCTGTGCGACGAGGACCGCCAGTCCGGTCATGAGCTCCGCGTTGACGATCATGTGGTGCAGGGTGTCGGCGTGCTCGAAATCGAACGTACGCTGCGCATACAACCTGGAGTGATCGACGTCGCCCAGGTGGTAGATGTGCTCCCACGGGATGAGGACGTCATCGAAGTACGTCATGGAGTCGAGTTCGTCGCCGAGGCTTGACAGCGGCCGCTCGAAGGCGGACTCGGCGGGTGTGGCGTTGGAACGGCGTCCCACGTGCGTGATCTTCGGGTGGTTCACGGGGACGCTCGCCCAGATGATGTGCTCCGGTTCTGTCCCGGGCTTCACTATGTTGCCGAGCAGTATCGTGTCGGCAAATATGACCGCGGTGGAGACCCCCTTCCAGCCTTCGACCACGATGCCTTCGTCATTGCGCTCCTTGACGCGGAGCATCGGGTTGCGTGCGGCCGCCTCGGGGTCCGAGCGGTCGCGCTGGACATCGTTCAGCAGGGGGACCGTCCAGAGGTCCGCGTCACGGTTGGCCTCAAAGTCCGCGATGATGTTGCGGGCGAGGTCGACGGTCGCGGGCGTGTCCTTGGACAGCTCAGCCCAAGGGGCGGTGTCGTCCACGAGGGCGTACCAGTTGCCGTTGTTGCTCTGGGGGAGGCGGCCGAACGCGCCGCCGCCAAAGCTGCGGATCACCTGGTTGGCGTAGTCGCGCCGTCGTTCGAGGTCGTGCTGGTTTCGCGGATACAGCCAGCCGATCGGGCGTCGCGTGCCGTCCTCGTCGACGAAGGTCAGGGAGTCCTGGTTTTCGGGCTCGTGATGCAGGTCATAGAAGCGCGCGGCTTGCGCGGCGTAGCCACGGGTCAGAGGATGCGTTGTCACATCCTCGATGCGCTCACCGTCGATGATGACGTTGCGCCCGTCACGCAGATTTTCCAGGTACTCCGAACCGGTCCTCATGGTCATGCCTCCAGTTCTCCAGGGACGCGGCTCATCGTCGCGGTCACGGCGTTAACCGCCTGCGAAGAGGGTGTTAGCTTGGCGTTTGACCGCGATCCTGCATGACGGGTTGTCAGCTCGCTGACGGACCCTTCTGCTCGTTGGGAGCGGAGATTTGTTTGTGGGCAGGTTGATGGCCCACGCCAACGCGCCACGCTGCCGGCAACCCCGACCTGGGGACAGGTGGCATCTGGACGATCGATCCGTCGACGGCGTTCTGGTCCAGGACGAGACCGACGATACGATCGTAGGACTCCAGGGCGATGCGCTGTCCCGGAAGGGTTCGGTCAGCCGTGATGGCAGGGCAGGCACAGGCCTCCCGGTGATCACAGAGCGTCGCAACTCCATGATCAGCAGGCCCTGTGCCTGTTCTACTACCGGGGTATCGCATCGCGCCTATCTGCGCGAGCCCTTATCGGCGCAGTTGGGTGACAAGCCTGCGAACCTCGTCGGACGGCGCGACGCCGAGCTCCCTCATCCGTGCGACGTACCGCCGATAAAGCGCCAACGCTGCGTCATCGCTGCCGCTGGCATACTCGAGCTGGATCGCGAGCTGCCAGGCCTGCTCGCGGTAGGGGTCGTCGCGGAGCACGTGGTCGACCAGACCCTTCGCCTCACGAAGACGGTTCAATCGATAGGCCAACTTGGCTGCGTCGACTCTGGCCGACAGGAGGATCCCGGTCAGAGCCACGCGACGCTCCGCGACCCATTTGCCTGACATTGTTGCCAGAAAAGTGCCCCTCTCTGCACTTCTGAGGGCGTGCAAGAGCGTCTGAAGTCGAACCTCTCCGTCCTGCCTTCCGGCTTGCACGACAATGTCAACAGCTAGCTGGGCCGAGCCCATCGCCAGCTCCGGGCCGACCAAACTGAAGACATCCCCATCCTGCGACGGCCCAAGGTCTACGGGGAGCGCCTGGCGGAGCCGGAAGAGGGCCTGGCGCAGGTAGCTTCGGCTGGCAGCATCGTTGCGGCCGCCGAAGAGCGCGCCGAGAAGCTCATCGCGTGTGGCCCTCCGGTCAGGGTTTCCGAGCAGATAACTGAGCAGCTCCACACTCTTCGTCAGACGGGGCTGGACCACATTTCCGTCGACCGTGAGGGTCGGCTCTCCGAACTCCTCCAGGACGAGACGTGGCGCACTCACATTCACGCGCACGGGGTGCTGGCCCGAGAGCACGTCGAGGACCTCGTGACAGTGCGACATGCGACTGGACTTGGTGTCCGCGGCCCTGGACGCAACCGATGGCATGTCTGCCAACGCTGTCAGCAGCAAGTGCTGAGTCCCGTGGGCCGAGGCAGAGACGAAGGCCAGCTCTGCCGTGGCGTCGGACTCATCCTCGAGGCCGAGCCGCCATTGCGCCTCGGCCAGGTACACCGCAGCCGTCGGGAGCTCGAGCTGGCGGTCTCCTTTCTGCATACTCAGCAGGCATGCCGAGAGATGCTCCTGCGCCTCAGCATCTCTGCCTTGCAGCAGCATGGAAAGACCCGTCCAGAGCTGCCACCCCTCGCGCGTCAGGGCATAGTCCGAGACGCCGTTGGCAGCCGCAGCCGCCAGCACGCGGTCGGCACGTTGCCCATTGCCTTCGAGGCGCAGCCACAGCTTGGCTTCAGCGAGAAGGCTCATGTTCTGGAACACTTTCGAGCCTGTTGACGCAATGAGGTCCCGCCCCCGCTTGAGCAAGGACCAGGCTTCTTCTCCGCGGCCGAGGTCCAGCATGAGATCGACGGCGTCGACGGCATGCAACCAGACCGGCTGCGACGAACTGCGACGAGGCTCGTACATGGCCATCGCGGCGTCCAAGCGCCCTGTGGCGCGCAATGCAGCAACGACCCAGGGGCCCCCGAGGACCGTGCGCCACGGGTCGAACGAGCCTGGGTCGTCGAGTCCGTCGAGGCGACCGCGGACGAAGGCCAGGCGCATCAGCAGACCGTCGACCGGGCCGGAGGGCATTGTTGAGTATTCCGGGAAGGGTGGCGGCTCCTCGCCGGTTGCGCCCGCGATCAGCGTGTCGGCGATGCGCCGGTTGCGACCAGGTGGCAGCTGGTCGCCGACGGTTCGGGCCTCGGCGATCCGTCCGGAGTGCCAAAGGCACCAACAAGCCAGGACGCGGGCCTCCTCGGAGTCGGGAGCCCCGGGCTCTGGAAGCCAGTCGTAGCCGTGCCGATCGATGAACTCGACTCCGCGACCCCATTGCTCCAGCGCAAAGGCAACCCGCAAGACGACGGATCCGATCTCCGGAGTCGGGGTCCGGACCGATGCACCCAGTGCATCGAGCCAACGTGCTGCCGGGGCGAAGTCCATCCGCGCAACCAGGCTTGGGAGGGCGGCGGCGGCCAACCGCCCGGCCGCCTCGACGTCGCCGAGCCGAAGCAGCTCATCGACGGCTTCCTCGCGCGCGCCGTTGGCGATCAGGACTTCTGCGTGTCTGCGACGCACCTCGCCGACCGTCTTGGCGTCCTCCCGCTCGAGAGCCACCTGTAGGAAGTCGCGGAACATGGGGTGGGGCGTCATGCGCGAACCATCGGCGGACCACGTCACCGGAAGATATCGGCCCCGGAGGTCGGCCATGATGTGCGCTGCATTCTCCTGGCCCATTCCCCGGGCTCCGTCGACCGATATCTCGTGCAACGGACTCGTGTGAAGCAGGAACCTTCGTTCAGCCAGGGAAAGGGAGTTGAATATGTTGGCGGCGACGTAGGAGTGCAGCGAGTCGGGATCCATCTCACGAGACCGGGCGTGGCGCCACCCCTTGAACAAGACGCCGGTCACCCATCCCCCCGTCGCGGTTACTGCCTGCGCGGGATCCACGTCGAGGTCACCGACTGTCCGAAGTGCCGCGCTCGCCTCCTGGACGTCGAAGGCAAGGTCGGTCTCCACCAGCTCCCCGACCCGGTCGCGCTCGCTGGTCGAGCCCAAGTCGAGCTGGACGTCGACGCGCGAGATCAGTACGAGGTTCACGTCGGACGGCAGGTAGCGGGCGAAGGAGGACAGGACCGCGGTGCAGCTCTCGTCGGAAGCGATTCGCTCCACGTTGTCGCAGACCACAATGAGCCGACTGCCCTGCAGGCTTTCGGCAAGCAGTCCAGCTGCCTCACCGATCTGAAGGCTGCTGCTCAGAGCATCCGAGGCGACGTCCGCAGCACTGGAGACTATGTCCTCGACAGCCGCCTCGACATAGACGAGCAGACGCCCCGCCGCCTGTTCCGTCCCGTCGAGCGACACCCAGGCAACAGGCCTGTCGAGGTCGCGAACAGCCAGAACCACCGAGGTTGTCTTGCCGGCACCGGCGGTCGCAAAGACTTTCACCACCGTGTGGCGGTCGAGGAGCTCGTGCATGCGTCGGCTGACCCTCTGACGGTGGACTACCTCTTTTGCAGGCTCCGGGATTGCGAGTTTCCGTCTGATGATCGTGCGGTGGTGACGACCTGGTGTCTTCGGCCCGCTCGATCGACCGGGCTCGGATTCAACCATCGGAGCAACTTCGAGGATGTCCTGAGGAGCAGACTCCTCTCCCAGCATCCCAGGCCATGCATTCCGACATCGCCCAACCTCCGCGGATCTCAGTGCTCCTCGTGGACTCTACGTGAACCGCTCTCGGTTCGGTAGAGACGCGAACACGTGTAAGGACTCGAGTCATGGCACGACCTGCTTGAGCCTTCGCCGTGCGGTGCGCATGGTTGCCGAGGTCCTGGGCGACTACCGGAACGAGTCCGTCGCGTGGAAGGCGGTCGCCCAGAAGCTCGGCATCGGCTCGACCGAGACGCTGCGCTGGGGGCAGGGCACCTCCCGCGCCGGCAGGCGTGGGGGAAGGTCCGGCAGGGTCAGCTCGCCTCCGGACGCCGTCCGGAGGCGACGATGGAGGAGTCCGCACAGATCAGCTGACCCACGAGGTCCACCAGGCCAACTACCGTGTCTACGGGGCCCGGAAGATCTGGCGGGAGCTGAACCGCAGGGCCATGCCGTGGCCCGATGCACCGTCGAGCGGCTGATGCGCGGGCTGGGCATCGCCGGCGCGGTCCGCGGCAGGCAGGTCGCCGCCATCGTCGGCTGGGCCGCCTCAACGTCGAAGGAGACCCAACTGGTGCTCGACGCCTTGGAAATGGGGTTGTGGCAACGTGACCGCGACGGGCGCCCAGGCCCCTGTGCGAAGACGGTTTGTCCGAGATCGCGTAACTGGGTGCAGCCCCGCAACGGGCGGCGCCGATCGACTTCAGCACGGCCAGGGTACTCATGGGTTTTGCAGCGTCGGGTGATGCCCCCAGGGTGTCGTCGTCGATGGAGCATCAGCAGTGGATGTGGCTCACGCACGTGCGGGCAGGCTCGGTCCGGCCGATGGTGGCCGGCTGCACCGACAACAAGATCGACTCGGCCCGTCCGGACCCTCAGGGGCGAAAGGCCCCCTCTCCTGACCAGCGACGATGGCGAGGAGCTGACTCAGACCGGCGAACCTTCCCGGTCACAGCACTGGCGGGGCATCACTCCTACGTCGGCGGACTCGTGGCCGAGCCGTGCGGCTGACCACCCCGTGAGCGCGCAACGACCCTGCCTTTGCCGGGCACGGCGCTACGCAGGGAGGCCGAGTCGCTCGCACAGCTCCGCCGCACGGACGCCGTACGTCTCGCGGATCGCGACGCCGGCCGGGCCGAGAACGAAGACCCCGTAGTCGCTGTAGACCTGCCTCACACACCGGAGGCCGGTGAGCGGATAGGTGCACTCGGGCACCAGCTTGGGCGCGCCGGACTTGGTGAAGAGCGTCATCATCACGAAGACCTGCTTGGCGCCGATGGCCAGATCCATCGCCCCGCCGACGGCCGGGATGGCGCCCGGCTCTCCGGTGTGCCAGTTGGCCAGGCTGCCGTCGTACGCCACCTGGTAGGCGCCGAGCACGCACACGTCGAGATGGCCTCCGCGCATCATCGCGAAGCTGTCGGCGTGGTGGAAGTAGGAGCAGCCCGGCGTCTCGATCACCGGCACTTTGCCGGCGTTGGTGAGGTCGGGGTCGACCTCGGCGCCGTGGGCTGCGCGGCCCATGCCGAGCATGCCGTTCTCTGTGTGCAGGACGATGCCCGCGTCGGCGGGCAGGTGGTCGGCGATCTTGGTCGGCCGGCCGATTCCGAGGTTCACATACGCGTCGGCCGGGATGTCACGGGCGATGACGGCAGCGAGCTCATCCATCGACAGGGGGTGGTCGGCCGACATTGGCGCTTCTACCATCTGGGTGGTGCTCATCGTGCTCCCTTGACGGTGTAGTGGCGGCCCTCGACCTGGACAACCCGGTCGACATAGATGCTCGGCGTGACGATCGCCTCGGGGTCCAGGCTCCCGGTCGGGACGACCTCGCTGACCTGCACGATCGTCGTCGTGGCGGCGGTGGCCATGACCGGGCCGAAGTTGCGGGCCGTCTTGCGGTAGACCAGGTTGCCCAACCCGTCGCAACGATGGGCGCTGATGAGCGCGTAGTCTCCCTTGATCGGATACTCGAGCACGTAGGTACGTCCGTCGATCTCGCGGGTCTCCTTGCCTTCGGCCAGCGGCGTGCCGACCGCCGTCGGGGAGAAGAAGGCGCCGATGCCGGCGCCGGCCGCGCGCATCCTCTCGGCCAGGCTCCCCTGCGGAACGACCTCGAGTGCGATCCTGCCCGCGTGGTACAGCTCATCGAAGACGTAGGAGTCGACCTGCCGCGGGAACGAGCAGATCACCTTGCGGACCCGCCCCGCCTTGAGCAGTGCGGCCAGGCCGACCTCGCCATTGCCGGCGTTGTTGGAGACGATCGTGAGGTCCTGCGCGCCCTGCCGGATGAGCGCGTCGATGAGGTCGAACGGCATCCCCGCCAAGCCGAAGCCGCCGACCAGGACTGTCGAGCCGTCCTGGATCCCGGCAACGGCCTCGTCACACGACTCGAGCAGCCGGGCCCTGCTCACCCTCCAACCTCCGTGTTCTCCAGAACGACAGCGAGCCCCTGCCCGACACCGATGCAGATCGCTGCCACGCCATACCGCTCTTTGCGCTCGCGCAGCACCTTCGCCAGCGTGCCCAGGACCCGGCCACCCGAGGCACCCAGCGGGTGGCCGATCGCGATGGCACCGCCCTTGACGTTGACGATCTCCGGGTCGATCTTCCAGGCGTCGACGCAGGCGATGGACTGCACCGCGAACGCCTCGTTGAGTTCGACGGCGCCGACCTGATCCCAGCCGATGCCGGCGCGAGCAAGAGCTCGGTTGGCCGCCTCCACCGGGGCGTAGCCGAACATCTGTGGCTCCAGCGCCATCGCGCCACGGCCCGCGATCCGCGCGACCGGGTCCGACCCGATCACGTCGGCCGCGCGCTCCGAGCCGAGCAGGAGCGCCGAGGCACCGTCGTTGAGCGGCGAGGCGTTCCCGGCGGTGATGGAGCCGCCGTCGCGGAAGGCCGGTTTCAGCCCGGCCAGAACCTCCACCGTCGACGTCGGTCGGATGCCTTCGTCTCGGGCCAGGTCGGTGCCTGCGACGGGTGTCACCAGGCCGTCGTAGAAGCCCGCCTCCCACGCTTCGTACGCCAGCCGGTGCGAGCGGGCGGCGAACTCGTCCTGACGCTCGCGCGAGATCCCGAACCGCTCCGCGAGTTGCTCGTTGCACTCGCCCAGGCTCACCGTCCACTCCGTCGGCATTTTCGGGTTGACCAGCCGCCAGCCCAGCGTCGTCGACACCGCCGTGAGGTCGCCTGCCGGGAAGCCCTTGGCGGGCTTGGGCAGCACCCAGGGGGCCCTGGTCATCGACTCGGCACCGCCGACCAGCACCACTTCGGCATCGCCGGTCTCGATCGCGCGCGAGCCGATCATCGCCGCGTCCAGTGACGAGCCACAGAGCCGGTTCACGGTCGAACCCGGCACCGTGACGGGCAGGCCCGCCAGCAAAGCGGCCATCCGGCCCACGTTGCGGTTCTCCTCGCCCGCACCGTTCGCGTTGCCCAACACGACCTCGTCGATTGCGGCGGGCTCCAGCTTCGGTGCCTGGGCGAGCACCGCGGTGATGGCGGATGCTGCCAGGTCATCCGGCCGTACGGCGGCCAGGGCACCGTTGAAGCGGCCGAAGGGGGTCCGCGTCGCGGCGTATACGAAGGCGCTCATGGCACCGAAGTTAACGCGGCCTCCTGATATTGTGAAGTACAAATATCCCTGCCGATTAAGACGGTCTGCATATGGATCTCCGGCACCTCCGGTACTTCGTCGCTGTCGCCGAGGAGCGTCACTTCGGCCGCGCCGCGGAGCGGTTGCACATGGCCCAACCGCCGCTGTCCCAGCAGATCCGCCAGCTCGAGGCCGAGCTCGGCGTGGACTTGCTTCATCGCACCACCCGGCGTGTCGACCTCACCGCGGCCGGCCGCGCCTACCTCAAGCGCGCACGGGCGATCCTCGCCGAGGTCGATGACGCCGCCCGCCTGGCTCGCCGGGTCGCGGCCGGTGCCGTTGGGCATCTCACCATCGGCTGCGTCGGCTCGGCGACATACAGCCTGTTGCCGGCGCTCTCGCGCCGGCTGTCGCTGGAGCTACCGGGGGTCGACTTCTCCTTCCGCGGCGAGATGTTGGCTCCGGACCAGGTGGAGGCACTGCGCACCGGTGCCATTGACGTTGCCCTGTTGCGACCACCCGTCGCCGACCTCTCGCTCACTGTCCGAACGCTGCGCCGCGACCGGCTCGTGGTCGCCGTGCCGGCCGACCATCCGCTCGCAAAACGGTCCCGGCTCCGTGCCCACGATCTGGCCGATGCCGATCTGATCATGCACTCGGCCGACCGCCGATCGGTGATGTACAGCGTTGTACTGCGCTTGCTTCACGACGCCGGGGTCGAGCCGCATGTCCGCCACGAGGTCGGCGAGACGTCCACCCTGGTCACCCTGGTCGCCGGCGGCCTGGGCGTGGCAGTGGTGCCGGAGCCTGCGACCGCGCTGACGCTCGAAGGGGTGGTCTACCTGCCCCTGGCAGGTCCCACCGCCCGCGTCGAACTCGCCCTGGCCCATCGCGCGGATCGTTCCGAACCGCACCTGACTCGGACCGTCGAGGTCATCGAGACGATGGTCTAGACCAGTCGGGCGCGAGACCCAAGCAGCCGGGTCCTCGAGCGGACTGCCCCCACAGCGGTGCCGACCCAGATCGGGGCTCCGGATTCGCCGCCGCTGCTGACCTCCCCGACCGGCGGCAGGTGGCCCACAACCGGGAGGGCGCCCAGAGCGTCGCCACGAAGGCCGCAGTGGCGCGGGGCGGGGAGGAGAGGCGATCTCCGCCGCAGTCTTGTGCGTCATCCGGTCTCTGCACCGAGCCTCGCCGGTGTGCTGGTGAGATGCTGGGCATCAGGGGTTGACATGCTGAAGGTAGAGCTCAGGCAGAGAGATACACGATGCCCTGGTACCGGGGCTGCGCCGGAGAGGGCGACACACGTACCGGCCCGGGCGTCGCAACGTGTGACGGGATCCGAGCACTCTCGCCTGCTGTGTGCCTCGGTCACCGAATTGGACCAGCCGCGCGGAGCCTGGACGCCAGGATGGTCGAGGTGAGCTGCCACCGGGCGCTGGTGTCGCATACGAGGACAGCGACCCCACTGCGGCGCGAGGCACGGCGAGGCTGGAGCGTCGTCGCGCGATGTGGTCGCATGATCTCAAAAGGCGAGGTAAGCGCAGGTCGGTCGCGCACCCGCATAAGCGACAGCGGCATCACACGACGATCCGTTCGCGCGGACATCCTCAACATGGGCTGTGGTCTGCCGGCACGTCTATCCAGACACGCTGAGTGGAGGTCGCCGTGTTCCACGATGATCCACTAATGGTCTTGGACGACCTTGGCGTGGTGGTGCAGTGGGGCTGCCAAGCTCAGGAGCTGCTGGGTTACACAGCCGCCGACGTGATCGGGCAGCCGGCAGCGGTACTGGTCGCGGAAACCACAGCGCCCTCGCGCCCCGGCGCCCGGCCGGGCGCCGCCGCGGTGCTGCGCAACCGCGATGGCTGCGAAGTTGCGGTTGACCTGCGAGTACGGCCAATGCTACGGCCAGATCGCTCCATCGCCTGGGCCATGTACCGTGCGGCGGAAGAAGCCGCTGCCGATACCGGGGCAGCGGTGCTGGAGGCATTCTTCAAGCAGTGGCCGCAAGGGCTCTACCTACTGGATACCGACCTGCGACTGGTTCGCGTCAACACCGCAACTCGAAACTTGCCGGACATGCCCGCCGACGGCGGCCTTGGACGTCGATTCACCGACGTATTCGATCTTTCAGCGCCCGGCGAGACGGAGGCAGTGGTCCACGAAGTACTGGACAGTGGTGTGCCTGCGCTCGGTCGCCTCGTCCGCGGGCGGCCGAAGGGTTCCACAGGGCTGGGGCGCCTGTATTCCCTCTCGGTGCTCCGTCTGGAGGATGCTCAGGGCGCGGTCCTGGGAGCTGCGCTGGCGGCGATCGATGTCACCGTCAGCGAAGCGGAACATGCCCGCACGGAGGTTCTCAACACCGTGCACGAGCGCGTGGGACAGACCCTTGATGTTCTGGCGAACTGCGAGGAATTGGTGGACGCATTGGTGCCCGGCTTCGCTGACGCAGCCGTAGTCGACGTAGTGGACATGGTACTGCGGGGCGAAGAGCCTACTGCCGGTCCACTCGGCCGTGAGGTACCACTGCGACGAGCAGCCTACCGCGCGAGCGACCGATGGAGTCCGGCGTATCCCGTGGGCGACGTGCGTCGTCTGCCCTCGTCGACACCGTATGCGCAGGCCCTGACCGACTTTCGCCCCCGCCTCCTCACGCTTGGGCCCGACACCGCTTGGCTTACGGCGGACCCCTCCCGGGCCGAGGTGATCCGCCTCTCCGGCGCCCACTCACTCATTGTCGCACCCCTTGCTCTGCGAGGAACAGCACTCGGACTCCTCAACCTCTACCGGACGCAAGAGACCGGTCCCTACGACAAGCAAGACCTCGCGCTGGCCCTCTCGTTGGCGACCTATACCGCCTTGTGCATCGACAACGCCCGCCGTTACACACGCGAGCACACCATCGCCGTGACAACCCAGCGCCAACTCCTGCCTCAGTGCCCTGCCTCGCAGGCAACCGTCGAGACCGCCCATCTCCATCGGCCCGGCGACCGTGGCGGAGGAGGATGGTTCGACATCATGGAACTCTCCGGGGGGCGCACCGGCCTCGTCGTCGGCGAAGTCGCCGGACACGGCATCAACACTGTTGCCACCATGGGACAGCTACGCACGGCAATTCACTCGCTGGCTGCGCTCGGGTTGGATCCCGACGAGCTCCTCGCCCGCCTCAACGACACAGCGATGGCTCTGGCGGAGGAACGCGCTGCACTCCCGCTGGGCGATCCGCTGCGCCGGGAGAAGCTCGCCGCCAGCTGCGTGTACGCGGAGTACGATCCCCTTGCCCGCACCTGCACGGTCGCCCGTGCCGGACACCCGGCTCCTGTGATCAACTTCCCGAACGAAGCCACCGTAATCCCTGACATCCCAACCGGTCCGCTGCTGGGCAGTCTTGACGGCTCACCATTTACCGCCGTCACCCTGGAGCTCATCGACGGCAGCGTCATGGCCTTCTACACGCCGGCTTTCCTGAGCTGCCACCGGCCCAGTGCCCAAAACGCCCTGGCCCTCCTCCGGCAGATCCTGGAGCACCCTTGCCGCGACCTCCCTGACTTGTGCGACGAGGCTCTCTACGCGTGCCAGGCAGATGACAGCTCCAGTGCCGGCGACGCCATCCTCCTCCTGGCCCGCACGCACAGCTTTCCCGCCGACAAAGTCGCGACGTGGCCGCTCGGCTACGACACCGCCGCTGCGGGCACCGCCCGCGCTCATGTCCGCAGTCAGCTCACGGAATGGAAAATAGACGAGGCCACCAGTGACACCGCCCAATTGATCGTGAGCGAGCTCGTCACCAACGCGGTTCGCTACGGCAGCCCGCCCCTCGAACTGCGTCTGATAAGAGACCACATGCTTACCTGCGAGGTGCACGACAACAGCGCCACAGCCCCACGCGTATGTCACGCCCGCGCATTCGACGAAGGCGGGCGCGGCTTGTTCATCACGGCCCACCTCGCCCACAAGTGGGGCTATCGCTACACCTCCGACGGCAAAATCGTCTGGACCGAGCAGCGCCTCTAGCCGGTCCCATGACATGGCGGAACCACCTTCCTCGCCGTCACCGCCGCACGCTTTAGGGCGCCACCGATGCATCGCACGGCCACCCGCGACGGGGGCCGACTCGGCCTCTCGGTCAAGGAGCTTCGAGGTCCTGGCTGCCCTACTGCGGGCCGACCCGGCCTCCCGCAGCACGGAGGCGCCGCTGGAGAAGGTGTGGGACGGGAGCCGCCCCGTTCACCAACACCGTCGCAGTGACCATCGGCAGGCTCCGACGCAAGCTCGACAGCCCACCGGTGATCACCACGACGCCCACGATCGGCTACCGGATCGCCGATGTGACAAAGGCACCGGCATCCGAGGCCATGGAGCCTTCCGGCGTGCCGGAGAATTGAGAGCTGACGACGGAGCGGGCAGTGCGCCTGTCAGGCGGTCAGGAAGGCAGCGTCCAGCTCTGATTGGCCGCGCCGGTGCACGACCAGATCTGCAGCCGTGTGCCGTTGGCGGAACTGGGGCCGGTGGCGTCCAGACACTTCCCGGACTGCGGGTTCACCAGCGCGCCGGCCGTACCCGGCAGCCACTTCTGCGCCCCGGTGCCGTTGCAGTCGTACAGCTGCACCTTGGTGCCGTTTGCGGTGCCGCCCGAGGTGACGTCCATGCACTTGCCGAGTGCCCGCAGGCTGCCGTCACCGGCGACCGTCCATTTCTGCGCAGGCGTGCCGTTGCAGTCGTACAGCTGCACCGCCGTGCCGTTGGCGCTGTTGGCACCGGCGACGTCCACACACTTGCCGCCGTAACCGTGGATCGGCCCGGTGGGGGGCGGCGGAGTGATCGGGCCTGACTGTCCGCCCAGCCAGCGCAGGCCCTGGATGAGCAGCTGGTTCTGCTGCGCGCTGGCGAAGGTGGAGGACAGGGTGGTGTTGGTGGAGTAGTCCACGGCGTTGTGGCCGAAGTTGGCGTAGATCATCTTGTAGTTGCGGTTGGACCATACGATCGGGTAGTAGCCGCCGTACCAGGACTGGTTGGGGTCCGTGCCGACCGGAAACGTGGAGGGGTTCATCGATGCGAGGATGTCGATGGCCGGGTTCTGCCGCAGGTCGTACTGCCAGCTGTACCACTCGCTGACCGAGGAGGTGATGGTGGCCGGCAGGCCCGCCGTCGCCGGGTGAGCGGGGTCGTCGATCCTCAGCGTCTCGGAAGTCGGCCCCCAGGTGTTGGTCTGGAAGGTGCCCGTACCAAGCAAGGTGTTGTGGTACCAGGGCCAGTCGCCACTGTCGGTGTTGAAGGCCGAGACGTGGAAACCCAGGAAGCCGCCGCCGTTGTTCATATACGTCTGGAACGCGGACTGCTGCGCGGCGGTGTGGGGGTAGTTGTCGAGGAACATCACCACCTGGTAGTTGGCCAGGTTGGCGGTGTTCAGCTGATTCCAGTCGTTGGTCGAGGTGTACGAGAAGCCGTACTGCGCGGCGGCCTGCGGGAACCAGGAGTTGGCCTCGTGGACGAAGCTGATGTGCGCCGCGTCGTACGTCCCGTCGTAGAATGCGATCACCTTGAAGGCGGGCGCTGCCTGGGCGGTGTGTACCGAGCCGGCCTGCAGGCCGAGCAACACGGCGAACAGTGCGAACAGCCTTGTCAGGGTTCGGGCCCACCCGCGGGTGCAAGGTCTGAACATGTGGAGCCCTTCCTCGTGCGCGAAGGAATGGGAACATGCGCCATCCACTGCCTTCCATACGTCCAGCGCATGCCCATGTCAATGGTCCAGACCAAGAGTTAAGGTGGTTCAGACCTATCCGACCCAACCCGGCATCGTTCCGTACGGTGCACAGCAGTCGACGCCGGACGCCTCGACCGCCCACTGTCGGATGCCGTGGCCTGAACGTGGTCACGACCGGCATTCGGATGCCGCGGATGAGCTCCCTCATGGGGCGCTGGATCCAGATTCACAACCTGGGTCACTCGGAATGCGTGATCGCGCACTCCTTCTCCGTCAGGGGGCGGGTGTCGCCGGCCGTACGGCTGCAGACGACGCGAGTCGTGGTGGTGCCGTGGGAATCGCGGCGGACCTCCTTCAGGACGATGCCGTGGCCGGTGCGGTCGCCGTAGAGGGGCGCGTGGGTGAAGTCGATGGTGCCGGTGGCCATGCCCTCGATCTTGACGGTGCGGAGATTGACCCAGGTGGCGGCGCGGCTCTGGGCTGCGTTGTCGCGGGTGGCCGCCTTGTACAGGGCCTGGGTGGCATCGTGTGCCAGAGCGGTCTGGCCGCTGGCCAGGGCCGGGCTCGCGTAGCTCAGGCGCCGGCCGCCGAGGCCCGGCAGGTACTTCGCCGTGTCATCGTAGAAGGAGGTCCTGGGTGCCGCCTTCTGCAGCTCCGCCAGGGTCGCATGGTACAGCGTGACCTTGGGAGCGACGCGGTCCTTGCCGTCGAGGAAGTCGGCCTTGGAGAGGTCGTCGCCGGTCAGGACGGAGATGGCCTTTCCTGCGCAGCCCGATTCGTGGCCCAACTGCTGCATCAGGGGATCGACGTCCTCGACCCGGCCGGCGAAGTAGATCACGGACGGAACGTTCTCGCTCTGGCAGATCTCCTCCAGAGGGAGGTCGGGCTTGCCGTTGAGGAGCCGATAGCGGCGCTGTTCGAGCGATGTGAAGCCTAGCCCATCGAGCATCTGCTGTCCGTAGCGCGCCTGTTCGTCGGTGTACCGGTCGTCGGTCTCGGCCGTGTCGCGGGCCAGCACCAGCGCATGCTGCTTCGTCCCCGCGGTGCGCAACTGGGCGGCTATCAGGCCAAGTTGCCCGGTCTGCCACTCGTCCGGGGCGGCCAGGCTGAACCAGTTGGCGTACTCGCGGGGGAGATAGGTGGCGGAGTTCGTGCCGGAGACGATCGGCAGTCCGGCCTGCATGAGGATGCGCGTGGTCGTGGCGCTGGACTTCAGGTCGCGGCCGCTGCCGACGACACCCACCACGGTCGGGTCATGGGCGGCGTACGCGGCGATTGCCTTGGCCATGACAATCTGATGGTTCAGATCGACGCCGCCGTTCGCGAGCAGGACGCGCAGCTTCACCGGGTAAGTGTCGTTGATGACGACCTGCGCCAGGTAGACGCCCGCCAGTTCCTCGACGCCCTTCACGAGCGACGAGCTGTCCGCGGTATCGGGGCTGAGCGGGCCGGCGTACACCACGGTGACGTAGTCGTCGGCGTTGTGGGCAAGGACGTCCTTGTTCTGCCGGACGATGCGCTGCTCCAGGTCGGCCACGGTCCAGGGCACGTCGTCCGTTCCGGCCACCGCCTTGACACCGTTGCCCGAGCCGGCCTGCGGCAGCCAGTCGGCGAACCGCACGCTGCCCGTCGCGATCCCGATGCACTCCGTCCCCCCGTCGCCGGGTGGTGCGGGCTCACGTCTGGTGTCGCGGTTCGCGGTCAGCACCGACGCCGAGCAGTAGCGGTGGTGCAGCGCCTCGGCCCGCATCACGGCACCCGCCGCCAGCAGGACAACGACCAGGAGCAATGAGTGCAGGGCCCACACCACGCGGGCGAGCGCCGGACGTGCGGACGCTCTCAGATGCGTCTGGCGGTGCTCCAACGGCTCCAACTGGTCGTGGGGCAGCGGTATCTTCATCACCCAGGGCAGGACGGCCCGCTCCCGGCTGGGCGACTGCTCGGCGCGCAGGTTCCTCGCCCACTGCCGGTACCAGGTCCGCAGCCGGTCCTCGAACCCACGCTGGGAGGGCTGCGCGGGGTGCGGCGTGTGGACCACGCTGCGCTCCAGCCGTGACACGTCGTCCGTGCGCACCGCAGCGACGACGAGCAGGGGGTCGAGTTCGCTGCGGCGGCTGCGTACGTCGCTGAGGGCCCGAACCAGTTCGAGGCCGCCGTTGTCCGCGCCGGCACGGGGCAGGAACAGCATGGGCGGGCGCGGGCGTTTGAAGCCACGCAGGTCCCAGCTCCAGCGCCGGTGGTTGTCCCGCAGGTCCTCCCGCAGCGCCAGCACGCACAGTTGGAGGTGGAAATCGTCGCCCTCGCTCAGCGCCTCCGCCACGTCGTAGGCCCGGGCCGCGATCGCCCTCCAGGAGCGCACCGGACGCAGCAGGGACACCTCGGTCGGGTCCTCCTGGTCAGCGGCCTTGAGGAAGGTCGTGGTCATGAACCAGTGACTCTCCCGACGCAGCCACAGGAAGATCGGCGCCCGTCCCGGCAGGAAATAGTTGAGGACCGTCAGAAGCATGAGGAAGACGACGCCCGACGTCAACGCCACCCACCAGGTGGTGCGGGCGAGGAGCGCCGCGAACACGGTCACGAGGCTCGCCGGGAAGACGTGCGCCATGTCGAACAGGGGCAGACCCGAGTGCCAGCGCGATGAGCCCTTCGGCCGCCAGCGCTGCCGGGCCAGCTGGTTCAGCAGCCTCTGACGCTGTTCCCGCGCCGTTCCCGGGCGGCCGGGGGCGGCGGCGCCAAGCGCCTCGACCGCGTCGTCGATGGCGTGCACCAGCCGCAGCCGCGGAAACGCGTAACGCCGGTACACCGCCTTCGGCCCGCCCCAGACCCTGGGATCGCTCAAGGCGCGAACCATGGTCGCGGCCCGCTTGATCTCCAGATCGTTCCGATCGCCGTCGTACTCGTCCGGCACCATCGCGCACCGCGTGCCATGCGCCTCCTGGCCCGCGTACAGCTGCCGCACCACATCGGCGGCGGCATCGTCGTCCGCGCCGTCCTCGGCGTGCACGACGAACACGGGGATCGGTGGTTCGCTCGTACGGAAGTCCTGGATCACGCTCTCGAGTTGATTCTGGACATGGACACCGGCACCGGTCTCCGGCGCCCCGTCATGGTTCCCGGGGCAGTCCCGGAGCCCTCTGTGATCACCGCCCGCCATCGCCAACCCCCTTGTCGCGTAGCCGAATTACCAGGCTATCCGGTGCCGCTGACACAGGACGCGACAAGAGGCGAGCCTTCACACAGCCGCCCTCTCCGGCGGTACCGATGCATCGGCCCACCGTGCCCGTATGGGAACGATCAACGGGGTCGAAGGAGATCGCAGACGTTGACCTCACGGTCGGAGAGTGCCGCACAGGAGCAGCGCGCAGCCAACTCTGCCTTTGATCATGTGCCAACGCATTGCAAATATCTCTGTTTTCTAGGCTCATCGCGGTCAACTCAAACCTTTTGAAAGAAGCTTGCTTCTTTCATTGACAGCGAAAAAGAACCACCCTAGGTTTCCGGCCATGCGCTCGACCCCCTCCCCTGAGGCGGCCCCGGCGATGACGCCGGCCGCTTCGCTGGTCTTCACCACCCTGCTCTCCAACGGTCCGATCACCCGGGCGGAGACGGCGCGGCGGACCAGGCTCTCCCCGGCCGCCATCACCAAGGCGGTTCGTCCGCTGATGGAGCTCGGCTACCTGGTCGAGGGTGTGGACGAAGGGGCGCGGCCCGCCGTGGGACGTCCGGCCAGCCTGGTGTGGGTGGACGCGGGAAGAGCACTGTTCATCGGGATCAAGGTGACAGGCGACGAGATCATCGCCGTCCTGGCCGACTTGTGCTGCCGTGTCCGGATCCCCCGGCACGTACGACTCAAGGGCCGCGACCCGGAGAAAGTTCTCCCCGCCATCACCGCGCTGGTGCAGGAACTGCTCACGGAGGCCGACGGGTTCGGTGTACCGGTGCGGGGGCTGGGCATCGCGATCTCGGGGGACGTGGACCGCGCGGACGGCGTGGTCCGCTACTCGCCCTTCCTGGAGTGGCGGGACGTGCCGCTCGCCGAGATCGTGGGGACCGCGACCGGGCTGCCGGTCACGGTCGACAACGACGTGCGGGCGCTCACGGTCGCCGAGCATTGGTTCGGGGCCGGAGTCGGGCTCTCGAACTTCGCCCTGGTGACCGTGGGCGCCGGTATCGGCTGTGGCCTGGTGGTGCACGGACGGGTGGTGTCGGGCGCGCACGGCGTGGCCGGCGAGATCGGACATCTGTCCCTCGACCCGCTCGGCCCGCTCTGCCACTGCGGCAACCGGGGGTGCGTAGAGGCGATCGCGGCGGACCCGGCGATACTCCGCGGAATGCGCGAGGCCACAGGCAAGAACGTCACCGCTGCGGCCGAGGCGCTGGACCTGGCCCACAGCGGAGACCCCGGTGTCCGACAAGTCTACGCACGGGCCGGTGAAGCCATCGGCAAGGCCATCGGCTCCCTGGTGAACCTCCTCGGTCCCGAGCGGGTGATCATCTCCGGGGAGGGCTTGGCCGCCTACGACCTTTTCGCCGAGGGCATCCGGGACGCGTTCGCCGCGTCGGCCTTCGGTACCGCTTCGCAATGCGACGTGATGACACGTCCCCTGCCCTTCGAGCAGTGGGCGCGTGGGGCCGCGGCCACCGCGATCCAGTCCTTCATCGGATCAGACACGTACGAGGAGTAGCCATGACGCTGCAGAGCCGCAGCCCTCAGACCGCCCCGAGACCCAGCCGCAGAACGGTGCTCCAGGGGCCGTTCGGCGCCGGGGATCGAGACGGGTGACAAGCGTCCGATCACCTCGGCATCGGCCAATCTCCAGGGCGCGTACTTCACCGACCCCGACGTCATGGCGGCAGGTCCTCTCATGACTGCGATCCCCACACTGCTGGTGTACTTCGCGCTGCAGCGACAGTTCATCAGCGGACCCACCATCAGCTCGGGCAAGGGCTGAGCCGCCGGCCCGACGCCCCGGGCGGTCGGTTGCCCGGCCGCTTCCCCCGGCGTCCTGCCCGGAACAATGCCGTCCCCTGCCCGGAACAACGCCCGTCCCCCACCGGGTGCAACCGCGCGACTGCGCTCATCCCACCATCAGGAGGCCCGACCCATGCGGTCATCCTCGTACAGAGCCCTGCGTGGAGCCCTCACCGGCTCCCCGCGCCGTACCCTCAGAACGATGCTGGTCCTGGCCGTGACAGCCGGGCTCGTCACGGCGGTTCCGGTTGCGGCCGCCCAGGCCACGGCCGCGCCCTCCAAGTCCGTGGCCGCGGCCGCCACTTCGGCTGCGGCCACCGCGGACGCCACCTCGGACATGGCGGCCAAGCCGTACATGGGCTGGTCCAGTTGGAGCATGCAGTCCTCCAAGTACCCAGGCCTGAACCCGGACGGCAACTACAGCTACCTCACCGAGGCGAACGTCCTGAAGCAGGCGGACGCCCTCGCCGACACGCTGAAGAAGTACGGCTACAACTACGTCAACATCGACGCCGGTTGGTGGATGGACTACAACTGGACGCCTGAGTACGACCAATACGGCCGGCAGACGCCCGACCCGGTCCGATTCCCGCGCGGCATGAAGGCGGTCGCCGACCACATCCACTCCAAGGGCCTCAAGGCCGGCATCTACCTGCCCGTCGGCCTGGAGAAAGGGGGGTACGGCGACGGCAAGCTGCCGATCTGGAACGCCCCCGGCTGCACCACCGCGGACGTCGTCTACCCGGACCTGCGTACTACCAACGGCTGGGACAGCGCATACAAGCTGAACTTCGACAACCCCTGCGCGCAGAAGTACATCGACTCGCAGGCGCAGATGTTCGCGGACTGGGGTTACGACTTCCTGAAGTTGGACGGGGTGGGCCCGGGCTCCTTCAAGTCCGGTGACAACTACAACAACGTTGCGGACGTGGCCGCCTGGCACAAGGCCATCGCAGCCAGCGGGCGCCCGATGCATCTGGAGCTCTCCTGGTCGCTCGACATCGGTCACGCCGCCGACTGGAAGAAGTACTCCAACGGCTGGCGCATCGACACCGACGTCGAGTGCTACTGCGACACCCTGGTCAGCTGGGAGAACTCGGTCAACGATCGGTGGAACGACGCCCCCGCATGGAGCAGCAAGGCGGGCCCGGGAGGCTGGAACGACCTCGACGCGATCGACGTCGGCAACGGGGCGATGGACGGCCTCACCAACGCCGAACGGCAGAGCTACATGACCCTGTGGGCCATCAACAAGTCGCCGCTGTTCACCGGTGACGACCTCACCAAGCTGGACAGCTACGGTCTCTCCCTGCTGACCAACCAGGAAGTCATCGCCGTCGACCAGAACAGCTCGCCCGTCGCGCGCCCCGTCACCCCGATGGGCGACCAGCAGGTCTGGGGAACCAAGAACTCCGACGGCAGTTACACCGTCGCCCTGTTCAACCTCGGCAGTGCGCCCGCCTCGGTCACCGCCAACTGGGCGTCCTTCGGATTCGCCGGCGCGGCCTCCGTGCGCGACCTGTGGAGCCACCAGGACCTCGGGACGTACAAGAACAAGATCACCGCGACGCTGCCCGCACACGGCTCACGGCTGTTCACCGTCAAGCCCGGCGGCGCCCCGCTGGCAACCACCGGCTACGAGGCCGAGTCCGCGAACAACACCCTGACCGGCAACGCCACCGTGGCCGGATGCGACTCCTGCTCCGGCGGCAAGAAGATCGGCAACCTCTACCTCGACAGCAAGCTGCAGTTCAACGACGTCACGGTGAAGAAGGCCGGCATCTACACCGTCAACGTCGCGTACGTCAGCGGCGACCCCCGCTCGGTGACCGTCTACTCCAACAGCGGCAACGGCACCAGTCTCAGATTCCCCTCCACGGGCGACTGGGGCACGGTCGAGACCGTCAGCGTCCAGTTGGCACTGAAGGCGGGCCCCAACACCATCACGTTCGACAGCGGCTGGGACTACTCCCCTGACATCGACAGGATCGACGTTCCCAAGTCCGTCTGACCCATCCCGCGGGGCCCGGGAGTGACACGACCCGGGCCCCGCACCCGGGACCACCCCGCCCGACACGGTTCCCGCAGCGTCCGGCGTGCCCACGCACGCCTGATGCGCCTCAGACAACGCCCGACGGCCCGCATCCGTCGTTCCCTCATGCGCCATTCCCCGGACATGGAGTGCACAACGTGGACATCCAGCACACCGAATCGCGCGACAACCGCCCGAGCCGCAGGGGCTTCCTCGCGCTCGCCGCCACTGCCGGCGCGGTCGCCGCCCTCGGCGGTCTGCCGGCCTACACCGCCTCGGCGGCCCCCGTCCGCCCCACCGACTCTCCCCTGCTGTCCGCGGCCGCCGCCGCGAAGAACCAGCTCTGGTGGCAGGCTCCCGGCTCCCCCAACTCGATGATCCAGCAGGGCCTTCCGGTCGGGAACGGGCGCCTTGGAGCGCTCGCGAGCAACGACCCCTCCAGCGAACTGCTGATGATCACCGACGCCACCCTGTGGACCGGTGACCTCAACGACACCCTCGACGCCGACGGCCAGTTCCCCTACGAACGGGAGCACTTCGGCTCCCTCACCCTGCTGGCCAAGCTCATCGTCGACATCCCCGGGCATGACCTGGGGTCCGTCGACAACTACCGTCGCTCCCTCGACCTGGCCCAGGGCCTCGTCAGTGCCTCGTACGATCTGTCCGGCGTCACCTACCAGCGGCAGATCTTCGCCAGCCGCCCGGACGACGTCATCGTCCTTTACTTCTCCCAGCAGGGCAGCGGCACCTACACCGGTACCGTCTCCCTCGCGGGCACCCATGGCGAGTCCACCACCGCCGACGGCGCCGAGCGATACGCCTCGTTCGGCGGCTCCTTGACCAACGGGCTGAAGTACGGCGCCGCCGTCACCGCGTACAGCAGCGACGGCACGGTCGCCGTCAGCGGTACGTCGATCTCCTTCGACGGCTGCAAGGACCTCACCGTCGTCGTCAGTGGCGGCACCAACTACGCGCCCGACGCGGCCGCCGGGTTCCGCGACCCGTCTCTGGCCCCGGAGCGCCTGGCACGGACCAAGGTCCTGAACGCGGCCGGCCACACGGCGAGCACCCTCCTGCACACCCATGTCGCCGACTTCCGCCCGGTGTTCGAGCAGCTGGACATCAACCTCGGCACGTCGTCCGCCGCACAGCTCAAGCTGGACACCTGGCAACGGGTACAGGCCCGCTACCGGGACAACGTCCCTGACCCGGAACTCGAGGCCGCCTACCTGCAGTTCGGTCGCTACCTGATGATCTCCGGGTCGCGGGACAGCCTGCCGATGGGCCTGCAGGGCCCCTGGCTGGACGGCAACGACCCGGACTGGATGGGCGACTACCACACCGACGTCAACATCCAGATGAACTACTGGATGGCCGACCGCGCCGGCCTGTCCGGCTGCTTCGACGCGTTCACGGACTACTGCGTCGCACAGTTGCCTTCCTGGACGGACGTCACCCAGCGGCTGTTCAACAGCCCGACCAACAGGTATCGCAACTCCAGCGGCAAGATCGCCGGTTGGACCGTCGCCATCTCCACCAACCCCTACGGCGGAGGCGGCTGGTGGTGGCACCCGGCCGGCAACGCCTGGATCTGCCAAGGCCTGTTCGAGCACTACGAGTACACCCAGGACCGCGCCTACCTCGAGAAGGTATACCCCCTCATCAAGGGCGCCGTGGAGTTCTGGGAGGCCCGCCTCATCACCACGACGGTCACCGACGCCTCCGGAGCCTCGCGCGAGGTCCTCATCGCCGACAGCGACTGGTCGCCCGAGCAGGGTCCGCTCGACGCCAAGGGCATCACCTACGCCCAGGAACTGGTGTGGAACCTGTTCGGCAACTACCACACCACAACTCAGATACTCGGCAAGGACAACTCCTACAGCGCGACCGTCGACGGTCTGCGTGAGCGCCTGTATCTGCCCGTGGTCAGCCCCAAGACCGGCTGGCTGGAAGAGTGGATGTCGCCCGACAACCTCGGCGAGACGACGCACCGGCACCTCTCCCCGCTCATCGGCCTCTTCCCCGGCGACCGGATCCGCCCGGACGACTCCACGCCGAAGGACATCCTCGCCGGCACGACGGCCCTCCTGACCGCCCGCGGCATGAACAGCTACGGCTGGTCCAACGCCTGGCGCAGCCTGTGCTGGGCACGGCTGAAGAACGCGGAGAAGGCCTACCAGCTCGTCGTCAACAACCTGAAGCCGTCGGTGAACGGCAGCAACGGCAGCGCGCCGAACCTCTTCGACATCATGGACATGGGGCAGGGCCGCGGCATCTTCCAGATCGACGCGAACTTCGGCACCCCCTCCGCGATCATCGAGATGCTGGTCTATTCGCGGCCGGGCCACGTCGAGTTGCTGCCCGCGCTGCCCGCGGCGTGGGCGGCATCGGGCTCGGTATCCGGCGTAGGCGTCCGCGGCGGGTTCGTCGCCGACCTCAGCTGGAAGAACGGCAAGGTCACCCAGGTGACGCTGAAGAGCGTCGGCGGCCGCGACACAACCGTCATCGCGGGCAGCGCCTCGCGGAAGATCAGCCTCACCCCCGGTAAGTCCGTCACGCTGGGCAACCTCGGATGAGGCCGGCTCGGCACACGTGACCGGAGGGCCCGTTCGGCCCGCGTAGCGACGCCCTGCGGGCAAGGGTCCGCCGCGCTGGTCGTGGCGGTCAGGACCAGTCCCTGACCGCCACATCGGCGGCGTGTGTGCAACCGCCGAAGACACCCCACCCCTTGTGACGTGTCATTCGACTGACCGTCCTCCTGTCCGGAATACCGTCTGTGACCTGAAGCCGGACCGGGTCGAACTTCCCCACAGAGACGGGGATTCAGGGCGTCCGCAGCATGCTGCGCGTCCTCGCCGGGTGGACATGGGGATGATGCCGCCTCGTACGCCCCCACAGCACCGCAACCCAGAGCCGGTGAGCCCAGCCCACCGCAGACGACGAGAAGAGTGGAGAGATTGACGATGTCCCCCAAGAAGGGAAGCCTCGCGGCGGGTTGCCGACCGAGTCGCAGGTCCTTGCTGTCCGTGGTCGGCGCGCTGACCGGTATGGCCCTGGCGGTCGTTCCGCTGAGCACCGCGAACATGGCAAGCGCCGCCACGTCTGCGTCGGTCGCCAAGGGCACCCGGGTCAGTGCCTGGTCACCCAGCATGACGACCGGCGGCCCGTCCTTCACCAACCAGACCATCCGGATGGTGGTGCACAGCAGCGTCGCGGGTTCGGGCGCACGCATCACCCTGTCCAACCGGTACAGCACCACCCCGCTCGAGGTCAGCGCCGTGGACGTGGCCGTCCAGGCCGGCGGTGGAGAGGCGACGCGCGGTACCACCCGAAACGTCACCTTCGGCAACTCCGTCCACGTCACGATCCCCGCCGGCGAAGAGGCGGTCAGCGACGTCATCCCGATCTCGGTCAGCGCCGGGGAGAACCTGCTCGTCAGCCTCTACGTGCCCGGCACGACGGGCACGTCGACGTGGCACTCCGACGCATTCGACACGACCTACATCGCCTCGGGCAATCACACCGGTGACGACAGTTCCGCCGCGTTCGGCACCACCACGACCTCGTGGTACTACCTGGCAGGACTGGACGTGGTGTCGCCGACCGCGAGGGGCACCGTCGTCGCTTTCGGCGACTCCATCACCGACGGCTACCACTCCTCCACGAGCACCTACACCCGGTGGCCGGACTTCCTTGGACGTCGGCTGGGCACCGAGCCTGGCCCACAGAGGCTGAGTGTCATCGACGCCGGCATCGGCGGCAACCGCGTACTCACCGACGTCCCCAACCTGTGGCAGGGGGTCAGCGCCCTCAAGCGCTTCGGGCACGATGCCCTCGGCCAGCCAGGTGTCAAGGACGTGATCCTCTTCGAAGGCATCAACGACATCGGCAACAACGCCGGCCCCGACGGCCGGCCGCTGACCGCCCAGGACCTCATCGACGGCTACCGCACCCTGATCGACGAGGCGCATGCCGCGCACGTCGACGTCATCGGCGCAACCCTGATGCCCGACGAGGGCAACGGGTACTACACGCCTGCCGCCGAGACGATCCGCCAGAGCGTCAACCAGTGGATTCGCACCAGCGGTGCCTTCGACGGCGTCATCGACTTCGACCAGACCATGCGCGACCCCGCACACCCCGCGGCCCTCAACCCGGCCTACGACTCAGGCGACCACATCCACCCCAACGACGCGGGCATGAAGGCCATGGCCGACGCGATCGACCTGCGGCTCCTGCACAGCTGACACACGCAGGACCGGTCCCCGCCGAGGTGGCGCCCCCGAGCTCGGAACGGCTCGCGGGCGCCACCGTCCTTTTCCGGCACTGAAAGCCGGCCAACAGTTCCGGCTCGTCGTTGAGCACGCGGCGCCGCAGCGGTCGCTCGCCTTCGGCGTTGACGACCACGCGGTGGTGGTGGGTCTCGCCGATGTCCGTCCCTGCCCCGATCCGGGCCACGGATGCCTCCGGTCGTTCGATGCGCACTTGTCTCCCGGACGACCTCGCCGGCATGGTCCTACTCAGGGATACACATGCAGTGCTCGCAGCTCCTGATCAGCGGTCGAGTCGTCGTGAGACGCCGAGCGGCCTCGCCGACGCCCGCACTACGTCAGCGCGGCACCGTGCGCCAGCCGGGATGTGACCTCGCCGTACTATGAGAAAGCTGTCAACAGTCTTCGCGGCGCAGCAGGACGTCGACGCGTTGCCCGCGTGCCGTGCACACAGCAGGGCGATTCACCATGGGCGGCGGTTCGCTGGACCGGCAGCTGTCAGCAGAAACAGGCAATGATGAGCGAGCAGAGCAACCCCACTGCCCCCTCCGGTACGACGGCCGGCGAACTCTCACTCGAAGGCTCCAGGCTGCTCCGCCGCCGACGGCGGGTTCTACGGCAGCTCGGCTTGTGCGTGCTCGCGCTCGTGCCGTGGACCATCTACCTGGCGGTGTCGCTGCCGGATCGCTTTGAGGCCCGGCACTGGCCCTGGGTGTGGGTGGGCTTCGACGTGATGCTGCTCGTGACACTGGCCGGTGCGGGAGTGGCGGTGCGGCTGAGACGGCAGGTCCTGGTCCCGTTGTCGTTCGTGGCAGCCACGCTCCTCCTGTGCGATGCCTGGTTCGACGTTTCCCTGAGCTGGGGAAAGGAGGATGTGTGGGCAAGCGCCGCCTCGGCCGTGCTGGTCGAGCTGCCTCTTGCCGTCCTGCTCATCATGCGGGCGCGACGGGCGCTGAAGATATCGGTGGGGCTGGCCTGGCAGCGGCTCGGCCTGGCGGGAGATCCTCCGCCGCTGCACAAAATGCCGTTGTTCGTTGCCCTCGCATCATCGTGGAGCAATGAGGCTGCCGTAAAGGGGGCCGAGGACGTCTAACGTCGCCGAACGCGACTTCGGTTACCACCCGCTGCTGTGCTTCCTGGACAACACCGGCGAAGCCTTGTCCGGCCTGCCAGGGCGGGCAATGCCGGGCCCAACGAAGGACATCGAGATTCTGGCGCTCAGGCACCAACTACTCGTCCTTCAACGCCAGGTCGGCAAGCCCGATTTCGCCGACGCCGACCGCGCAATCCTCGCCGGCCTGCAATCAACCAACCAGCCAGTGCAGATGAGAAATCTGGAAGTACGCCGACGAGACCGACTCGGCGGTACCCTCCACCAGGATCAACATGTCGCGTGACCAGGCCGGATGATTTATCGGCACCCACAAGGCACACGATCTCTCCGGGACCGCCGCTTCCTGCACGACAGAACCGCGGCGGCCCCGGACCTCCCCACCCCTGCCCCCTGTGGCATCTGCATCCGTCTGCATCAAAGGAGTTGTACGTGCCAGGTCAAGAACGCACCGACATCGACCGCCGCCGGTTCATCCGCCTCACCGGCGGCTCCACACTCGGCGCGCTCGCCGTGGGGGGCGCCGCCTCCCCCGCCCTGGGCGCCGGCGCCGTCGGCCACCCCACCGCGCCGCACCCGGCGGTACCCATGTCCCAGGTGCTCAGCCTGCCGCACACCCCCGCGCCGACCACCACCCTGGGCCCCGCGCCGGAGCAGTTCACCGGCGGCACGATCACACCATCGAGCAGACGGATCCCCTACACCACCAGCACGGTCAACCCGCAGGCCGTCGCCGACGACGTGCCCACCACACTGCCGTTCGAGTTCAACACCAGCGGCTACCAGATCGTGGACGTGCCCGAGGAGCTGCGCCCGTGGCGCAACCGGCCCGTCGTCAAGGGCGACGCGGGCGCCTACGTCGACGCCCAGGGCGTCCGCATGTTCTACAACGACCCCAACGTGTTCATCAACGGCGACGGCAAGCTCTACGACCACCCCGTCACGCAGATCCAGTACGGCCTGGGCTGCCTCGCCTCCTATCGCACCACCGGCGACCCGTGGTTCCTCACCCGCGCCAAGGCCCAGGCCCAAAGACAGATCGACCGGCGCGTGGAGACCCGCGGCGCCTGGTACTTCCCCTACCCCTTCAACTACACCCACAACGAGCACAGCGGCCTCATCTACACCGCCCCCTGGTACTCCGGCATGGCCCAGGGCGAGGCGATATCCCTGTTCATCCAGCTCGCCCAGCTCACCGAGATCACCGACGCCGAGCGCACCCAGTACCTGGCCGCGGCCGACGGCGCATTCGCCTCACTGCTGCGCGCCGACGACGCCGACCCATGGGTGGTCAACAAGGACAGCTCGGGCTTCTTCTGGATCCAGGAATACCCCATCGACGCCCCGGGCACCTCGGACTACACCTTCAACGGCATGATCTTCGCGCTGTTCGGCCTGTGGGACTACTACCAGCAGACCCAGAACGCGCTGGCGCTGCAGCTGTGGGACGGCGGCCTGACCACGATCAACAACTACTACCCGCGGCTGCGCAACACCCGCTGGGTCTCCTACTACTGCAACACCCACCGCATCGCGCCACTCTCCTACCATCACCACCACCTCGACCTGTTCATGCAACTGCAGTGGTTCTCCGGCCACTACGCCTTCGCCCGCGAGATGGACCAGCTCCTGGACGACTACCCCTACCCGGACCTGGTATCCGCGGACCTGCCGAACGGCGGCACCATCGCCTTCGCCGCCGGCACCCACACCCTCTACCAATTCGCCACCACCTCCACCGGCGCCTACGACCCCGCAAAGGACGACGCCCAGACCGCCACCCAGCAGGTCACCTTCAGCCGGGCCACCGCCGCCCCCGCCACGATGCGCCGCCGCATCCACGGCCGCGGCGTGTACTACCGCATCAGCGCCGGCGCTTACAGCGGCTGGTGGGTCGGCGAGTACTACCCCAACGTCTTCCTGCGCGGCCAGTGGTGGACCAAGACCTACCTACCCGCCCGCACCCTGACCTTCCCCGCCAACACCCCCGTCGACGTCTTCAAGTACGGCACCGACGGCACGGTCGGCACCACCAAGACGGTCCAATGGGACCACCCCTCCAACGCCCCGTTCGACCAGCGCGCCACCATCAACGGCCGCCCCATGCTGCGCATCAGCGCCGGCTCGCTCACCGGCTACTGGGTATGGCAGGGCAACGTCACCACCGACGGCATCTGACACACCTCCCGCGGTGCGGGGCCCCATGACTCATGGATCCCCGCACCCCGTATCCCGCCACCCCGGACCGACTTCCGCCAGCGCTTCCAGCTCTCCCCGTACGTAACCTCGATGACCTACGGCGCCGACCACCACCAGGTTGCCGGAGGAGCCGAGAAAGCCTCTAGGATCCGGTTGATCACCTGACTGGGGAGGGACATGGCCGAGGGCCGGGAAACGGACGCGGTCGCCGAGAGACCGGTGGAGCTCGCCTACCGGCCGATCGTCGGCGAATTGGCGTCCGCTCTGCGGGCACGCGCGAGGAGCACCGGCGCGGGACGCTTTCGGCGCCGGGCGCTGGTCTGGACGGTGGGGGGCACGGCCGTCGGCGCCCTGCTGTCGTCGGTGGGCTGAAGCCGCTGTCGACGGCAGCATCCTTGGGCAGCGCCGTCATCACCTGGGTG
>NZ_JAYWVC010000520.1:0-1737 GCF_036281785.1 Streptomyces chiangmaiensis
AACGAGCGCCACCCGCGCGCCGGACAGCGGGATCACGTCGAACCAGTCGCCGCCGACACCGTGGTCCACGTCCGCGGGCAGGTAGCGCGACGCCACTTCGACCGCCGTGCCGCCCCTCAACCGGTGAGGGAGCAAGGCGCGTTGGAGCGCGAGGGCGGTGGTGTCTTTGCGAGTGTACTGGCGGGCGTTGTCCAACACGTGCGCGGCGCGGTCGACGAGTTCTTCGGCCAGGAGCAGATCGGCCTCATGGAACGGCACGGGATCCTTGGTGCGTACGAACAGTGCCACGCCCAGCAGGGCGCGTCGTGCACGGATGGGCACGACCATGATCGAGTGCATGCCGTTCTCGCGGACCCTGTGCGCCTGTTCCGGCACCTTGTCGACCCATGTGCCCGAAGCGGTGTCCAGGACCGGCTCCAGGTGGGACTTCCCGGCAAGCATCACGGCGGGGAGGGGTGAGGCGGGAGGCACGTTGACCGGCTCGCCGCGCATCCATGGGGATTCCGGCACGCCTTGGTGGATCGAGGCCAGACCGGCTCGCCGGAAAGCAGGGAGGCGATTGCCCGTCGAACCGATGCGAACCGGGGGCCCCTCCCCGAACAAGACCGACTGCTCCAGGTCCACGGAGACGTAGTCGGCGAGCAGCGGCACGGCAAGGTCGGCCAGTTCCTGGCTGGCCTGCATCACATCCAGGGCGCTGCCCAGACGCGCACCAGCCTCGCTGAGGACGGCGAGGCACTTGCGCGACCGCCGGCACTTAAGGACGTCAACGCTGATGACGCATACCCCCAGCGATTCGCCGTCGGCGCCCTGGAGGCACTGGAACGAAGCCGCGAACGGCTTCTCGGCGCCCTGGCTCGTCGGCAGCCACGTCCGGTAGTCATAGACCTGAGTCGCACCGTTTTGGAGGACCTGCCGCATGACCGCCTCAATTGTCTCGGCATCGGCACCGGGCACCACCTCCGTGAACCGACGTCCGAGGCGCCGGTCACGGGGAAGGCCGTCGTAGCTCTCAGGAACGTCGTTGGCGTAGGCGGACCGCAGTTGCAGGTCCCAAATGCCGACAGCGATCGGCGCGCGGGCGAGCAGCGACCCCCGCACCGAGCTGTCTATCGCGTCCCCGGACTGCGGGGCGGTGTCGGTCACGGACGCGAGCCATCGCGTTGTCCCGTCCTGGCCGCGCAACGTCGTGATCCGCACGCTGACGTCGAGCACCCGGCCGTCCCGGTGGCGCACCGCTGTCGCCCCTGACCAGCCGTTTTCGGCATGACACTGCTCCACGAACGCCGATGTCGTCGTCGCTTCCCTGAGGGATGGCAGCACGAGTGTGGCGGACCGACCGAAGATGTCGCCGGCGGAGTATCCGAAGAGGCGTTCAGCGGTGTGTGTCCATGCGACGACCGTCCCCTTCTCGTCGAGCAGCGCGATTGCCGTGTCGGATATGTCAGACGCGTTCAACTGCTTACCGAGTGTCACTGCGTCGAGGCTGGTCGTAGTCATCGAGTGCCGTCCTCGGGGGTCTGGGAAAGCCGGCGGTATGGGGCTCGAGTGATGTGCCCCTTTTGCATCGAATGACCAGATAATGGTCTATTTTGTGACAGTGCTGCAGCCGTGACTGATGCTGCTCCCGTCATTCAGGTCGTCGGGCTGCCGGCCGGGTGAAGCTCCACGTTGCCGACTGGCCCGCCCTACCTCCGGGCGACGATTGCGCGCACCTAGAACTGCAGCTCGTCGCGG
>NZ_JAYWVC010000521.1:0-1730 GCF_036281785.1 Streptomyces chiangmaiensis
GGTCCCTGGCAAGAAAGGCGAGATCACCGCGTTCGTGCCGCTGCCGGCCCCGTTGGAGCTGGCCGGGTGGACAGTCAGGCGCAAGGTCGAGGCGCGGCTGAACTCCTACCCGCAGTTCATCACCGAGATCGACGGACTGGACATCCATTTCATCCACGTCCGCTCGAAGCACGAGAACGCGCTGCCGGTCATCGTCACGCACGGTTGGCCGGGTTCGATCATCGAGCAGCTGAAGATCATCGAGCCGCTCACAGACCGACAGCCCACGGTGGCGACGCCTCGGACGCCTTCCACGTGGTGATCCCGTCGATGCCGGGCTACGGCTTCTCCGGCAAGCCGACCGCGAAGGGCTGGAGCCCCGAGCGGATCGCCCGCGCCTGGGGCGAGCTGATGAAGCGCCTCGGCTACACGAAGTACGTCGCGCAGGGCGGCGACTGGGGCGCGGTCGTCACCGACGTCATGGGTGTGCAGGAGCCCGAGGGCCTGGTCGGCATACACACCAACATGCCCAAAGTGGTTCCGCCCGCCGTCGAGGGGGCCATCGTCGCCGGCAACCCGCTGCCGTCCGACGTCGTGCTCGCCAACGACGAGGAGAAGGCGGCCGTCGAACAGCTGGACTTCGTCTACCGGCACGTCTACTACGCCTACATGATGGGCTCGCGTCCGCAGTCGCTGACCGCTTTCGCGGACTCCTTGGTCGGCCTGGCCGCCTTCATGCTCGACCATGACAAGGCCAGTCTGGAGCTGATCTCCCGGGCCTTCGCCGGGGAGAAGAAGGGCCTGACGCGGGACGACGTCCTGGACAACATCACACTGTTCTGGCTGACCAACACGGCGGTCTCCGCCGCCCGCCTCTACGCGGAGAACACGAAGCCGTTCTTCGGCGTGCTGGGCGTCAAGCTCCCGGTTGCCGTCAGCGTCTTCCCCGACGAGCTGTACCAGGCGCCGAAGAGCTGGGCCGAGCAGGCCTACCCGAACCTCGTCCACTACAACAGGCTCCCCAACGGCGGCCACTTCGCCGCTTGGGGGCAGCCGGAGCTCTTCGTCGGGGAACTCCGCTCGGGCTTCCGGTCACTTCGATAGATGACCGTGTCCGGCCGTCTGCCTAGGCGATAGTCGGAGGGGTGGCCGAGGAGACTCGACTCCGAGTCACTCGGCCGCCCCGTGTTCCGACAGAGCGAGCCGCGCGGCGGTGCTCCCAACGCACCACAAGGGGAAGCCCCAGCCCTCATAGGGTCAGGTCAGAGAGCTATGTGTAGTGATCGACGCATTCACTCCGCGGTCGCGTGCGCTCCACTCTGCCGGGGCCGACATCCACTCTCCAGCTCATAGCGGACCATAGGTGCTGGACGCCGATGTCAGTGGATGAGTCCGGTGTCGAACGGCATCTGGTGAGATGGACAAAGACCAGGATCTCCTCAATCCGCCTCGGCCGCGGTGGAGTCTGCACGAGATCGCCGTACTCGGCGGTGACGAGGACGATCTCACGGTTTTCCTCTTTCCCAACAGCAGGGCCTGACGCAGTTCCACTTGGGTGCTTTCTACTTCTTCAGGACGCCCCAGAGCTGGTTGTCATCGATGTGTGCCGGGTTGTTGAGCAGGTGGGCGATGCGGATCGGCTTGTCGGCTGCATCCTCGTGGGACGGGTCGCCGTAGTAGGTCATCGCGTACGGGTGGGCGAAGTCCGTGGTCGAGCCGTTGAGGATCGGGAAGTACCCTTCCGCGGTCTT
>NZ_JAYWVC010000522.1:0-1730 GCF_036281785.1 Streptomyces chiangmaiensis
CATTAGTGGTCTGCGTCGTAAGTCCTTCGGGGGTTGACTTCGGAGCCGGTCGGGGGTGTGTGCGTTGTCAGCTGTCGAAGGCGGTGAGGTGGAGGTGGCAGGCGGTGTCGAGGGCGTCCTCCGGGGTGCCGCTGCCACTGCCGGTGGGCAGGAGGGCGTCCTGGTAGCGGTCGCTGGCCGGGTCGTGCAGGGCGAAGCCCCAACGGCTGGCGGTGCCGTGGTAACACAGGCGCATCAGCTTGACGCTCTGGCCGTCGGCCAGTTCGCCGTCTACGTAGGCGTATTGGCCCCGGTGGCGGACGCGTAGGCCGGCCAGCTGCGGCCAAGCGGCCTTGGCGCGCATGTTCAGGTACAGCTCGAGTTGGAGCCGGGTATGTTCCGAGGGCGTTGGCACAGCGGACATCCTGCCGGAGGGCTGGCGATCGGGGGCGGGCAGGATACGGCCTGTCGTGATCCACTTCTCGTGATCGGCTTGCCTGCCTTGCCCGTTGCCCCTGCCCGCCCGATAACCCTGACCGCCTCCGAGCGCAAGCGGCTCAAGACGATGGCCTACGGCCACAAGACCGAGCACCGGCTCCGTCAGCGCGCCCAGGTTGTCCTGCACGCGGCCCGGGGCCGCCCCAACGCCCGCATCGCCCGCGAGAGCGGGCTGCACCTGGACACCGTCCGCACCTGGCGCGGCCGATTTGCCGAGCACCGGCTGCCCGCCCTGTCCGACCGCAAGCGCTCCGGGCGTCCCGCCTCCTTCACGCCGCTGCAGACCGCCCAGGTCAAGGCCCTGGCCTGCCAACTGCCCGCGGAGAGCGGCACACCGCTCTCGCGCTGGTCGGCCCCAGAGCTGGCCCGCGAGGTCGTCGGCCGCGCCATCGCCGGCGCGATCTCCGCCTCCACCGTGCGGCGCTGGCTCAAGCAGGACGCGCTCAAGCCCTGGCAGTACCGGTCCTGGATCTTCATCACCGACCCTGCCTTCCGGTCCAGGGCCGAACGCGTGCTCGACCTCTATGCCCGCATCTGGAACGGCGAAGCGCTCGGCGCGGACGAGTACGTGATCAGCGCGGATGAGAAGACCTCGATCCAGGCCCGCTGCCGCTGCCACCCCGCCCTGGCCCCCGGGCAGGCCAGGGCGATGCGGGTGAACCACACCTACGGCCGCGGTGGAGCGCTGGCCTACCTGGCCGCCTACGACGTCCACCACGCGAAGATCTTCGGCCGCTGCGAGCCGAGAACCGGCATCGCCCCGTTCATGGCCCTGGTCGACCAGGTCATGACTCAAGAGCCCTACGCCAGCGCGAAACGCGTGTTCTGGGTCGTGGACAACGGCTCCTCCCACCGCGGCAAGAAGGCCGCCGACCGGCTGACCCTCGCCTACCCGAACGCGGTCCTCGTCCACACCCCGGTCCACGCCTCCTGGTTAAACCAGGTGGAGATCTACTTCTCCGTTGTGCAGCGCAAGGTCGTGACACCCAACGACTTCACCGACCTCAACGAGGTCGCGGACCGGCTCCGAGCCTTCGAAGACCGCTACAACGCCACGGCACAGCCGTTCCAGTGGAAGTTCACCACCTCCGACCTGGACGATCTGCTGGCCAGGCTCGACCGGCACACCGCCGATCACCCAGAAGAATCCTCCGCCGCCCCCGCAACATGATCAACCCCCGAAGGACTTACGACGCAGACCACTTAGTGTTGTGCATGTATGGTTGCGTGCATGGAGTTGCTGCGTATGTCCA
>NZ_JAYWVC010000523.1:0-1717 GCF_036281785.1 Streptomyces chiangmaiensis
GAAGGCGGTGGCGGCGGTACGACGCCGTCCGCCTCGGAGTCGCCCTCCTCGTCGGAGTCGTCCTCGCCTTCGCACCCGGCCGGTGCGCCCGCGGCGCCGAGTGCCTCCTCCGGCGAGGGCGAGGCGGCCCCGTCGGCTGCCGCCTCCCCGTCCGCGCAGGGCGGCGGCGATCTGGCCGGTGATCTGGCCGAGACCGGTAGCAGCGCCCCGGTGGGCCTGCTGGCGGGCGTCGCGGCAGCACTGGTGGCCGCAGGCGGTTACCTGGTGCTGCGGCGGCGTAGGACCTCCCGAGGCTGACGTCTGCAGTGCGTGGCGTCCTGGCCATCCTCTGGCCAGGACGCCACTAGCCAGTCTCACGCTGTTTGAAAACGTCCAGGTCACGGGCCTAGTCGGGCGCGATCGTCGACCGGTCTTGAAAACCGTCGTGGGGCGGTGACGACGAGACATCGTTGGCTGCTCCGGCTGCCCCCCGTGCCGGCGCGTCTCATGTTGTCCGGGACGGCACGACATCGGCCGAGTCACTCGCCAGAGTTTATGGACGCCGGCTCAGGCACACCCTCCGGAGGGGCATCGAGACGCCCGGTCTGGAGCGGGCCGTTCAATGCCTCGGCCGATACGGCCGGCCGGTCCGACCGGGCCAGATCCGGCCTGCTGATGGATCGTGGATCTTCATGCTGTTCCTCGCCCACGACGGCAACACGCCGGTGGCATGCACCGTCGTTCGGCAGACCGCAACCGGAGCCTGACGCCCCCACAGGCGGACGGCTGCCGAAGCTCAGACCTCCAACACGCTTTCCGCCTGTGTTGGTGGGGTGCTGGGCTGTGTGCAGGGGCGTTCACCTGCGTTCGTGGGCGGCTCGCCTACGGGAAGGGCCCGCACAGGGGCTCGGCTGAACGACGGTGAACGGAGCTGAATGAGACGGGAACTGAGACAGCCGCACTCCTCACCGCAGCACCGGAGACGGCCCGCGGCCGGCTGTCGCAACCACCGCACTCGTGGGAGCTAAGCCGCCGTGGGTTGCGCGGCACGCATGCCCGAGGCGGGCCCCTGTACATCCTCGAGCAGGAAGGTCTCGTCCTCCCCGAAGTCCGGGGCCTGGAAGGGGTTTGTCGTCGGATGCGGCGATGCTGCGGTGGCACAGCGGGGTTGCCCTTCCAGGGCGGAGAACAGCGACGTCAGATCGATGAGAGGTCTCCCTTTCGTTACAGGTCCCTGAAGGGGCCTGGCGTGCCGTGACCGGGCACAGCGGTCCTACAGCTTGGTCATCTTGGCGTACGGGCTCAAGATCCGCATTTGCGCCGAGCCGAAATCCACGAGCGCCGCGATTCCATCCTCGATGCCGATTACCCGGCCGAGGCCGTACATGTCGTGTGTGACCTGGTCGCCCACGGCGAAGTGCTTGGGCGGTGGCGCAACCGGGGCCTTGAAGGGGCTGGTAGGCAAATGACGCTTCGGTACAGCAGGCTTTGTCATTCCCCCCAGTATGCACCTACGAACTGCGCCGGTGGCTGACTCTCAGGGGCGGGAGCAGCTGATCGTTGGGCTCCACCCCAGCAGGAGCTGAGCCTGCCGACCGGCCGGCAGACGGGCGGGCTCGGGCGGTTCGGCCTCATAGGCGGCCGAACCGCCCGTACCCTTCGTGGTATCTACGGCGTCACATAGCGGGCGCCAAACATTGGAGGCAATACCTCGTGCTGATTGCTCAGCGTCCGTCAC
>NZ_JAYWVC010000524.1:0-1712 GCF_036281785.1 Streptomyces chiangmaiensis
GATTGTGCAGGCGCCACTCACTCTCCGGGAAGGGCCACCAGACCAGGTCGGCATCTGCAGATGAGGCGGCGATGACGGCATCCGCTAGGGAGGCCTCATGGCGGTAGCGGTCAAGGACATCGGCGGCCGGCAGCCCCGAAGTCACCTGCCATGCGCTGTCTTGGCTGCTCACCAGGTCGATGACCTCCGGGTCCCCAGCCACAACGGCACGGAAGTACAAACGCTCCACCGACAGCGTGAGGTGCTGCACCATCCCGAGGCAACTCCACCCAGAGGGCAGCACCGGGCGCCGCAGCGCCTCCTCGCTGAGCCCTTCCACTGCCCCCAACACGTGGTCTCGCTGCACCTGCAAGACACTCAGCAGCGCCGTGATCTCAGCGTCCACCACCGCGGTCACTTCGCTACCTCCCGGATGCCACACTGCTTGATTGCTGCCAGGTATTCGATGGCGGCAGCGAGCGCGGTGATGCCACCCGCGCCTGCGTACTCGCTCGTGCAGTTCATGTGCTGCTTCCTCTCCCGAAGGGCCACCTGTGTACAGAGTTGGAAACCCTTTGAGCTGGGACTTCACCACCCCCAGCGGTCATCCTCCTCTCCGCGGTTGTGGGCGGTGTTGCCAGGCCCGGGAGGGCCCCGCCGGTTCGTTCTCCAGTCGACGCAGTGTCACCGCTTCACCAAATGCGACGACCTCTTAAGCCCGGAGAACTGGCAGTGCGTCACTTCGAAAGGTCTACCACCTGCGCTTTTGGCCCAGACGGGGCCTCTTCGCGCTTGCTGGGATGTGGCCCGTTGAAGCACGCACACCGTAACCGGGTGTGGGCGGTCCGCGGGAATACGGGGCCTCGACCGTGCAGCCGGAACCGCCGTCGGGTTCCAGTTCAGGAGCAGCAGCCTGAGCCGTCCGTGATGGGCTGTCCGCTGTGGAGGTCGTCGTCGTGGCCTGCGGTGATCCGTGCCCATTGCGCGGTCGGCCGTCCATCCTTGCAGAACTGCTGACCGAGGGTTTCGTACGGCTGCGGCCAGCCTGGCGGGGAGTCCTCCCAGGTTTCCTGCCGTCCGTGGACGGTCATGTCGAGGATGCCGTAGGAGGGCGCCATGGGTTCGACGCCGCGGCCGGTGGTCCAGTACGTCTCGTAGACGCGTTCTCCGTCGCGGAGGTAGCTCGCTTTCATTCCGAAATGGCGGCCGGCGAGGAGCGGTTCGCGTGACTCGGCGGGTACGGAGTACCAGGGCATGTCCCAGCCCATGAAGCGGCGGTAGCGTTCGGACTCGTCGAACGGGCCCTGGCAGAAGACGGCGAAGGTGACGTCCCGCTGGTGCAGATAGGACAGTTCGCGGACCTGCCCGGTGAAGAAGGTGCAACCCTCACACTGGTCGGCTGCGGGGCGGCCATCGTGCCACATGTGATACGAGACGAACAGTTGGGTGCGGCCGTCGAAGACGTCGATCAGGGGGACCTCTCCGTTGCCTCCGACGAGCGGAGTTGATGGGTCCACCTCCGTCATGGGCAGCCGTCGCCGCGCGGCGGCGATCGCATCGCCCTCCCGGGTGTGCGCCTTCTCCCGGGCGCGCAGGGTGTCGACGGCGGTCAGCCACTCCCGGCGGGAGGCGACCGGTGGTTTGTTCACAGCAGTCATGCCCGTACTGACCCGACCCCACACAAGAACTCATCGGTGGAGCCCGAGGCAGGCCCTGCTGACCACGACCTCGTC
>NZ_JAYWVC010000525.1:0-1708 GCF_036281785.1 Streptomyces chiangmaiensis
CGGCACGGACCGAAAATGCCTAGTGGCACGATTTGACGTCTACATGCCTATGAGCACTGGTTGATCGTGTAGCGTCTAGTGGCGTGTACGTGAAGACGACGACGAGGCGGAACAAGGACGGGCAGCCGGTCCGCTACCTGCAGCTCGCCCATAACGAGTGGGACCCGGTCGCGGGGCGGTCCCGCACAAAGGTCGTGTACTCCTTCGGCCGCGAGGACCAGCTCGACCGCGCCGCGATCTCCCGCCTGGTCGCCGCCTTGTCGCGGTTGCTGGACCCGGCGCATGCCCTGGCCGCCACCGGGGACGGCGAGCTGACGCTGACCGGCTCCCGCCCGGTCGGCGGCGTGCACGTCCTGGACGGCCTGTGGCACAAGCTCGGCCTCGACGCGGTAATGCGTCGGCAACTCCAGGGCCGACGCCTGGACCCGCGCGTCGAGCGCGTGCTGTTCTCGCTGGTCGCCAACCGTGCCCTGGACGCCTCGAGCAAGCTCGCCGCCACCGACTGGATCGCCCACGACGTCCACATCGACGGTCTGGAAGAGATCAACGACGAGGCGTGCTACCGCGCCATGGACTGGCTTCTGCAGATAGAACCGGAACTCGCCAAGGAGGCGTACTTCCAGGTAACCGACCTGCTGAACCTGGAAGTGGACCTACTGTTCTTCGACACCACCAGCACCTACTTCGAGACCGAGGACGCAGACGAACCTGTCGTCCGCGACGAGAGCGGACGCGTGCTGTCAGAGAATGCCGATCCCGAACTCGTCGCCTCCCACAAGGGCTTCCGCGCCTACGGCAAGTCCAAGGACTCCCGCGACGACCGGCCCCAGGTGGTGGTCGGCATGGCCGTCACCCGTGACGGCATCCCGGTGCGCGTGTGGTCCTGGCCCGGCAACACCGGCGACAGCGACCTGATCCGCCAGGTCAAGAAGGACCTGCGCGAGTGGTCCCTGTCCCGTGTGGTGTGGGTCGCCGACCGCGGCTTCACCTCCGCGGCCAACCGCCGCGCGCTCATGCAAGGAGGAGGCGGCTACATCATCGGCGAGAAGCTCCGCTCGGGCTCCGCCGAGGTCAAAGCCGCGCTCGCCCGTCCCGGACGTTACGCGACCGTGCGCGACAACATGCAGGTCAAGGAGGTCAACATCGGCACCGACGGCCGGTTCGTCATCTGTTTCAACCCCGACCAGGCCACCCGCGACGCCGCCATCCGCGCCCGCCTCGTCGAGCAGCTCGAACAGGCCATCACGGGCACCGACAAGCTGAATGCGGCCGAACGCTCCCACCTGGCCGGGCAGTTGTCTACCAAACCGGGCCTGAAGCGGTTCCTGCGGACCACCCCCGGCGGCCTGCTGCGGGTCGACAAGAAGAAGATCGAAGCCGAGGCGAAGCTCGACGGCAAGTACCTGCTTCGGTCCGCCGACCCCAACTTGTCCGCCGAGGACATCGCCCTGGGCTACAAGCAACTCCTCGAAGTCGAGCGCGGCTGGCGGGACATGAAGCAACTCCTCGACCTCCGTCCGGTCTACCACCGCCGCGAGGACCGCATCCGCGCCCACGTCCTGCTGTGCTGGCTCGCGCTGCTACTGATCCGCGTCGCGGAGAACGCCACCGGCCAGACTTGGAACCGCCTGCGCGCCGAACTCCAGCGCCTGCACGCCGTCACCTACACCGGCCCCGCCGGCACGTTCCGGCAGACCACCGACCTGAC
>NZ_JAYWVC010000526.1:0-1701 GCF_036281785.1 Streptomyces chiangmaiensis
AGCCCAACCCCCCGGCGCGCGCACCCCAATGACGACGGCCGCTGCATCACCTGCGCCTCTACCTTCACCGATCACCTGAAGGGAAGTACGTCGTGACGGACACACCCCGCACGCCACCGACGACCGCGCACCATGAGCGTCCCTTCATCAGCCACCCGGGGCGGTGGGAGAAGGAACGCGCCCGCGCCGAGCGGACCGGCCACATCCCTGACAGCACCTGCGCGGCCTCCTGTGAGCCCGTGCTCGTCCACGAACGCACCAGGTGGGGCTGGCTTGCCTGGACTGTCCCCGGAGACGGGAGCCTGCCTGAGATCCCCCACAAGATCGGGGTGCTCACCCCGGCCGCGACCCGCCTGCAGCGCCTGGCCCTGCGCTGGCTGACCCGGCGCCCCACACGGCGCATCGCCCTGGGCAGCATCCCCGCATCCCTGCGGCTCTCCGTCGCTGCCGTCGCCCTCATTAGCCTGCTCGTCGGGCTGTACGCCACCTGTCACGGAATCCCGGTCGGCGTCGCTCTGCCAGCGATGGTTCTCCCCCCGCTACTGGTCGAGCACCTCCTGGATCTGCTGGATGTCCGGGCCCGCGAACACGTCCGCGTGGTCGAAGGCGACGGCGCCTGCCGCTACCTCCAGCGCCTCGCCGCCCTGCATGCCGATCTCCTCCAGGCCGAGGCCAGCAGCGATCGCAGCGAACTGCGTCGCTCAGCCGCGCTCGGCCAGCACCTGCTGTGGGACGCCGTCGGCCTGCTCCAGACCCGTGACACCCGCGCGGCCTCAGCGGACCTGATCGCCCGCGAACGGCTGATGCTCCAACTCGCCCATCAGGCCGCCCAGATCCTCAACGCCACCGCAGAAGACGGCACAGCCGACGCCAACCATGCCGCCACCCAAGGTCGACCCCTTGGCCCGTACCCGCCTGCCGCCCGGCCGACGACCAATCCAACCTCTCGACACACACCGACACCGGTACAGAAGGGAACCTTCCCCATGACACGGCCCGAATCCAACCCGGCAATCACGGCCCCGGACGTCTACTTCCTGTTCGCGCACGAGCCCTACTACCCAGCCTCCGCCCAGGAGATCAACACCACTGTCGTGGCCGCCGCTTCCCTGCTGCACCCCCGTGCACGGCAGCCCGACGGCGCCCGCATCCATGACCTCCTCACCCGCGGCCGCCGACCGGGCGAGATCGTGCCGCTGTCCACGCTCACCCACGAGCTGGACGGAGGCGCGCGCTGGCCGGAGATCGGCGAATGGGAGGCAGTCACCGAAGACCTGCTGCAGCTCATCCGCGACCGCGACTGCGACGCCCTCAACCTGTGCCTGCCGGACATCGCCCGCGCCTTGGTGTGCGCCGGCCCGCGCAGCGAGATCCGCGCCGTCGACCCCAAGTCGCGGAGGCATCGGGCGTACCGGCCCGCCGACCGGGTCGAGGTCCTCGTGGAGGTCAGCAGGCAATTGGCCTGGGCAGCAGCAGGATCTCCCCTGTGGCCCGGCGACGGCCTGCTGCCCCCGCTCAACTCCGCTGATAAGAGCTGATGGCGAGCTCGTCGGCTGGTGGTCGGGCTTCGCCAGGCGAGCACGAAAGACATGAGACGGAAGTAGCGGCAGCGCACATAGCGATGGCCGGCCCCGCGAAGCCGTGCGGCTACGCGGGGGAGAGGTGGCTGGCCTCTCCATACCGGCCATCGTGCGGTCCTCT
>NZ_JAYWVC010000527.1:0-1691 GCF_036281785.1 Streptomyces chiangmaiensis
GCAGAAGTAGCTGCGGCCCCAGTTGCCGAAGAAGTGAAGGGCGGGTCTCTGACCTGCGGCCGTGTAATCGATCAACGCTGCGACGGGGCCTTTCGGCTGGTGCCCCCGGCAGGATTCGGACCTGCGACACCCGCTTTAGGAGTTCCCCCCCGCCCGGCATCGGGCGGGGTCGGTTCCATTAGGCCGGCCGGATGCCGTGGAGGGCGCTTCGGTACATCGGTGATCACATGGCGGTGCGTGAGCTCCACAATTCGGGGAAGACGGGCTGGTCGAGGCCGCGGCGCAGCCATGCGACGGCGTCCGTGCCGTAGTAGCCCGGCTTGGCACCGAAAGTGCGTACCGTCACCGTGAGGTGTCTTTGCAGCCACAGGGTGAAGTGCTCGCTGACCTGGGTCAGCAACTCGTCCAGCGCCCGCAGTTCGGCGAAGGACTCCTCGCGGTAGACCCGCACCCATGCCGCCTCGACCTCTGGCCGAGTGACGTATGGTTCGGCAAAGTCTCGGTGAACGACCGACTCCCCCCTCCGCGCGTCGACGAGCTGGCCCCTTTGCTGCTGGAAGCAGCCCAAGAGATCGGCACGTTCATCCGATGAGTGCTCGGCTTCGAGGATCTCCTCGGCGGTCTTCGTCCAGACGAACGGCTTGGGGTCCTCGTTCCAAGCGGCGATCCAGGCCCGGATGTCCTTCTCCAGGGCCTGGACAGACTTGTGTACGCCGCGGCGTGGACGAGTCGCATCTCCTGTTGGGTGAGCGCGAGCCGATCCCTGACCTGCGCTGTGCGAACACTTTCGCCTCGGGGCGCGGGCCGTAGCCCTGGAGGACCGGAAGGGTGGTCGTCGTCGGTGCCCGTGAAGACCCACCGCAGGGGCGGGGCATGTCGGTCGCTGCGGCACGGCGGACCGGACGGAACTCAGGGTCGGGTGTCGGAGACTCGCTCTACTCGCAATATTCCAGGTCAGCCCTGCGATATCGGGTCGGGTGGGGGCCTGGTGAGCGGAGCCGCGGAGCGCGCCACGCACGGCTCAGCCGCGTAATGGCCATGGCCGCTCTCCCATCTCCCGTCTCCCGTCGCCCTTCCCCGCCGTCACCGTCGCCGAGAGGAGGTCTTCGTGCTGATCGCCGTGTCAATGGTCTGCGCCGTGCTCGCGGCCGCGAGCAACTCTCTGGGGAGCGTGATGCAGCGTCGCGCCGCCCTGATCGTCCCGCAGTCCGACCGATTCCGGATCGGCCTGATGTGGGACCTGCTCCGCACACCCATCTGGGTGCTCGGCATCGGAGGCGTCATCTTCGCGGCGCTCTTTCAGGGTGCCGCGCTGGCCACCGGCCCGCTGGCCGTCGTACAGCCGGTCTTCCTGCTGGAGTTGCCGTTCACCCTGTTCGTCGCAGGCATCGCCTTCCACCGCCCGATACCCCGGGCGACCTGGCTCTCTGTCGGCAGCATCGTCGTCAGTCTCTGCGTGGGGATGTTCGCGGCCGCACCCAACGGAGGCACCCTCCAAGCCCCCGCCTCGTTGTGGACGGCGGTGATCCCCTGTTGCCTGGGAGTCATTGCGATGCTGTGCACCATCGCAAGCAGTCGCCGCGTGGGCCCGAGCCGCGCCGCCTACATGGGTCTGGCCACCGCAGTCGGATACGCCCTGACCGCCGCGTTGATGAAGTCCGCCACGGACACTCTCAGCCGCGAGGGTATCC
>NZ_JAYWVC010000528.1:0-1689 GCF_036281785.1 Streptomyces chiangmaiensis
GGAGGAACGCACGATGGCCGGTATGGAGAGGCCAGCCACCTCTCCCCTGCCAAGCCGCACGGCTTCGCGGGACCGGCCATCGCTACCCATCCCCCTGCTACTTCCGCCTCATGTGACTTCCCCGCTGCCGTGGCGGAGCCCAACCATCGGACGTCAGCTGTCAGCGTCCTCTCACGCGATTCCCGACTGTATGCGGGCACCGGCATCATTCCGCTGAATGGGTCCAGGAGCTCCCACGAGTAGCGGACCTGTAGGCCGTGGTCCTCGAACCACCCACCCCGCGGCGGCAGTTCGCGAGGTTCTTCACAGTCGCGGGAGATCCCGGGTGGGCCCGTCGGGCGTCGGTACCAGCCCCGTGGTCAGCCCATTAGCGGCGAGATCACCATCTCGTCGACGCCAGTTAGGCACTTCTGCTGTTTCTTGACGATCTTCGGCTCGAAGGAGCCGTCCAGTCACTGGGCACGGCTATCCCCAACGGTCCCACGTCGGTCACGACAGTCTTGGACCGCTTGCCGTTGCGGAAGTTGCCGCCATCCTTGGAGTAATCGTCAAGACTTGTGGATGAGTTGACGTGCGGTTCAGCGCGATCGCTGGTGCTTGAGGCTGGTCCTGGCGGTGTTGCGAATCCTCTTGGTGCGACCGCGCTCGGCGAGGATCTCGATGGCGTCAGCGTTCGACGCGGCGGCCGCTTTGCGCTGGAGCCAGTCGGACGACGCGAGCAGGACGTCGGGACGCCAAGACTGCCTCAGCGTGATGGCGCGGAAGAGGGTCCATTCCTGCAGGCGGCGGACCAGGAGCGGATGGCGGGTGGTGGCCTGGGTCATCGACTCCGCCCATCGTTCGTAGGCTGGGCCGAGGTGAAGGTCGGTGGCCCGGCGATCCAGGTGCCGGAGGACGGCGGACTGCGCCATCGCCTGGTCCGGATCGGTGAGGACTGCGCCGACCAGATCGGCCTCGTCGGCGTCAGCGACCTGCTCCAGCTCGCTCAGACAGGCCGCGAAACGGAGGTGCTCGGCCGGCTCGTCCCGCATGGCATTGTGGCGGTTCATGCGGCGTGATCCCCTCGCTCGACCAGGACGCCGTTCTCGAACCTGGCGCCCGTCCGGACCAGCGACACCAGATGGGCACCGGTGATCGCCCGCCAGCGGGCCTGGGCGGACTCGACGAGCTTGAACACCATCGCGAGCGCAGCGGCCGGGCTGCCAGCGCCGCGCGTGACCTTGGTCCTGAGCTTGACCGTGGAGAACGTCGACTCAATCGGGTTTGTGGTCCGTAGGTGAATCCAGTGCTCGGCCGGGAAGTCGTAGAACGCCAGCAGTTCCTCGGCGTCCTCGGTGATCTTCGCGACGGCCTTGGGCCACTTCGCGCCGTAGGTGCGCGCGAAGGCCTCGATCGCCTTCTCGGCGTGCGCGCGGTCCTCGGTGTCGGATCGTCGGCCGTCAGGCGTAAGCCCTGCGCGATGGCCGAAAGGATCTGTTCGGACGGGCTGGGCCCGCGCAATTGCTCGATTCGGGTGTAATAGTCGCTGGAGAGGCCGCTGATGGCAGCAACCTCCTCTCTGCGAAGTCCGCTGGTTCGCCTCCGCGGGCCGCGAGGCAGCCCGAAGTCCTCTGGTTGTAGAGCGTCTCGTCTTGCGCGAAGGAAGCGTGCTAGTCCTTCTCAGTCCACTATTGCCCCCTGGCTCTTGCC
>NZ_JAYWVC010000529.1:0-1688 GCF_036281785.1 Streptomyces chiangmaiensis
TATCTGCACCGCCGTCCGGGGCCGCCCGGCCAAGCCCGAGGCACCTGTGTGCTCTGGTGCTGCGCCTGTCTCGCGAAAACGATGGATGGGGGTGACGAATCCCCTCCCTTCAGGGAGGGGAGCCTTCAAGTCTGTCATCGGGTGTTACTTCATGTTCGAAGATCCACCGCTGACCGTTCAGACCCCTCGTCCGCGCCGCGGCCGAACCAGTTCCACCCGGCGACACCACCCCGCTATAGTGATGCTATGGCGGAGACGACGACGATCCAAACCACAAAAGCGGCCCGGGACCGGCTGCGGAAGCTGGCTGCCGAGCGGGGCTTGACGATGGGCGAGCTGATCGAGGAGCTGGCCGGCGCGACGCCGACCGCGGAGGAGCTGGAGGCGCGCGCCCAGCGGGCCAAGGCCGACCTCGAGACGACGCTCGGCGTCACGGTGACCGCCGATGACGAGGCCGCGGGCAGGGCGCTGTGGGACCGCATCGCCGCGCACCAGGGCGGCGGACAGCGGGGCGCGGCTGCGTGAGCACCGCCGTCGTCCTGGACCACACCGCACTGCTGGCCCTGCACAAGGCCCATCCCGTTCTGCTCGGCCTGTACGTCGAAGCCGGCCGCGGGCAGGGGAGCCTGCACGTGCCCGCGCTGTCGCTGTACGTCGCCGAGCGCGAGAAGCGCGGCGTCGGCGCCTACGTCGGCGCCCGCGAGCTGTTCGTCATCGAGCCCTTCGACCCCGACAGCGCCGTCGCCGCCGGGGCAGTGGCCGCCGACTGGCGGATCGGCCACGCCGTAACCATGGCCCTGCCCTCGGCCGCATGGCCGCACGGCCGCCCCGTGCTGTCGCTGCAACCCGAGCTGTACGACAGCACCCCGATCACCCCACTCGACCCCGGCCCATCCGCATAGCGAGATCGAGGAGCAGATACGCGCACTCCCGGCCGAAGCGGTGAAAGAGCACGATCCGGCCGAGCTGGTCGGCGTCGCCTTGTGCGTGCCGAGAATCACGTCCGTGCAGGTCAAGCGGCGTGTTGGTACTCGTGGATCACTCCGCCGAGGCGATCGTGTCGGCGTATGTCAAGGCGGGCGATCTGCCTGGGGTCGGTGATGGTTTCGGGGAGAGCGCGCAGCGGCGCGGCTGCCTGCAGGGGGCGGTGGGTGCGGTGCTCGTTATAGAACTGCTGGTACTCGCTCAGGGCATGGTGCAGGTGGTGCTCGTTCCAGATAAGGGTGCGGTCGAGGAGCTCGCGGCGGAGGCTGAGCACCCATCTCTCCGTGATCGAGTTCATCCTTGGCATCCGGACGCCGGTGAGCACGCTCTGGATGCCGGCGCCGGCGAGGATCTCGTCGATCAGGGCGGGGTACTTCGCGTCGCGGTCGCGGATCAGGTAGGTGGCGTGCGCGGCCACGTCCTCGAGGTCCATGACGAGGTTCTTGACCGCCTGGGTCACCCAGCCCGCGGTGGGGTGCGCGGTGGTGCCCAGGACTCGGATGCGGCTGGTTGCGTGCTCGATGACGGCCAGGATGTACTGACGCTGTCCGGTCAGGGTGATGGTTTCGATGAAGTCCATGGCTAGCAGGGCGTCGGCCTGGGAGCGCAGGAAGTCGGCCCAGGTGGTGGTGGTCCGTTCCGGCGCCGGGTCGACGCCCTCGGCCTTGAGGATCTCCCAGACGGTGGACGGGGCAATGCCAGTT
>NZ_JAYWVC010000053.1:0-42258 GCF_036281785.1 Streptomyces chiangmaiensis
AAGTCCAGGGCCGGAACCCATCGAGGGTTCCGGCCCTGGCGCATGTGCGGCCGGAGCACCGCCGCACCCCGCTGTCGGTGGCCGCGTGGTCCCTGCAGAGCGCCGGCGCACGACAAAGGACCCCGGCACCTCGGTGGTGCCGGGGTCCTTCGCAGAGCCTTGGTTACGCCGCCGCGCAGTCCGGGCACAGGCCGCGGTACGTCACCTCGACGTCCGAGACCGCGAAACCGAAACGCTCGGACTCCGGGAGGTCGGCGAGCGGGTTGCCGGTCGGGTGGACGTCCCGGATCGAGCCGCAGCGGGCGCACACCAGGTGGTGGTGCGGCCGGTGCGCGTTCGGGTCGTAGCGCTTGGCGCGCCGGTCCGTGGCGACCTCGAGCACCTCGCCGAGGGAGACCAGCTCGCCCAGCGTGTTGTACACGGTCGCGCGGGAGATCTCGGGCAGCTTGGCAACGGCCCGTGCGTGCACCTCGTCGGCCGTCAGATGGACGTGCTCGCCGTCGAGGACCTCGGCCACGACACGTCGCTGCGCGGTCATCCGCCATCCGCGTCCGCGCAGCCGTTCCAACAGGTCACTCATGGCAACCAGCCTAGCAGCAAGAGGGCCAGATTCCGAACGGGTGTGACTTTGGAAGGCTGCTTGACTTAGATAATGTCCATTGTAGGATCGAAAACGGCTTTGGCCAGAGATAGGACTTGCACAGAAAGACGCAGGAGGAGCACGTGACGCAGGGACCGCTCACGACGGAGGCCGGTGCTCCGGCCGCCGACAATCAGAACAGCGAGACCGCGGGCGTCGGCGGCCCGGTGCTCGTTCAGGACCAGCTCCTGATGGAGAAGCTCGCGCACTTCAACCGCGAGCGCATTCCGGAGCGTGTGGTGCACGCCCGTGGAGCGGGCGCCTACGGCACCTTCACGGTCACCGCCGACGTCACCCGGTACACGCGCGCCAGGTTCCTCTCCGAGGTCGGCAAGCAGACCGAGACCTTCCTGCGCTTCTCCACCGTGGCCGGCAACCTCGGTGCCGCGGACGCCGTCCGCGACCCCCGGGGCTGGGCGCTGAAGTTCTACACCGAAGAGGGCAACTACGACCTCGTCGGCAACAACACCCCGGTGTTCTTCGTCAAGGACGCCATCAAGTTCCCCGACTTCATCCACACCCAGAAGCGCGACCCGTACACGGGCTCGCAGGAGGCGGACAACGTCTGGGACTTCTGGGGTCTGTCGCCCGAGTCCACGCACCAGGTGACCTGGCTGTTCGGCGACCGCGGCATTCCCGCCTCGTACCGCCACATGAACGGCTACGGCTCCCACACCTACCAGTGGAACAACGAGGCCGGCGAGGTCTTCTGGGTCAAGTACCACTTCAAGACGGACCAGGGGATCAAGAACCTCACCCAGGAAGAGGCCGGCAAGCTCGCGGGTGAGGACCCCGACTCCCACCAGCGCGACCTGCGCGAGGCCATCGAGCGCGGCGAGTACCCGAGCTGGACCGTGCAGGTCCAGATCATGCCGGCCGCCGATGCCGCGACCTACCGCTTCAACCCGTTCGACCTCACCAAGGTCTGGCCGCACGCGGACTACCCGCCGATCGAGATCGGCAAGCTGGAGCTCAACCGCAACCCGGAGAACATCTTCGCCGAGGTCGAGCAGTCGATCTTCAGCCCCGCGCACTTCGTGCCCGGCATCGGTCCTTCGCCGGACAAGATGCTCCAGGGCCGCCTCTTCGCCTACGGCGACGCCCACCGCTACCGCGTCGGCATCAACGCCGACCACCTGCCGGTGAACCGCCCGCACGCCGCCGAGGCGCGTACCCACTCCCGTGACGGCTATCTGTACGACGGCCGCCACAAGGGCGCGAAGAACTACGAGCCGAACAGCTTCGGCGGCCCGTTCCAGACGGACCGTCCGCTGTGGCAGTCGTTCGACGGCTTCACGGCAGGCACCGGCAACCACGAGGCGCCGGTCCACGCGGAGGACAACGACTTCGTGCAGGCGGGCAACCTCTACCGGCTGATGTCGGAGGACGAGAAGGAGCGCCTGATCGCCAACCTGGCGGGCTTCATCGCCAAGGTCTCGCGCGACGACATCGCCGAGCGCGCGATCGGCAACTTCCGTCAGGCCGACGGAGACTTCGGCAAGCGCCTGGAAGCCGCAGTCCAGGCCGTGCGCGGCTGACCCGGGTTGGACCGCTTGTCGTAGGGGACGGGCCGGAATCCCTGTGGGGGTTCCGGCCCGTTCGCGTGCGCGAGCCTAGGAGGCGGTGGCGGCGACGTGCTCCCGGGCCGGTGCCCAGCAGCGGATGATGTCGCGGACCGAGACGACCCCGACCGGTTCGCCGCGTTCGAGGACCACCAGATGCCGGAAGCCGCCGTGGGCCATCGCGCTCGCGGCCTCCTCGAGGGTCCAGCCCGGTGTGGCGAAAACGACGTCCGTCGTGGTGTGGGCGTGGACCCGCTCGACGTCCGGGCTCTGACCCAGACCCACGGAGTTGAGAATGTCACGCTCGGTGAGGATCCCGAGACCGCCTGCGTCCGGGTCGAGGACCACGGCCGCGCCGACGTGGCGAGCGGACATCAGGGATGCTGCCTGGCGGAGGGTATGTGCGGGGCCGATGGTGAGGACCACCGTGCTCATGGCGTCGCGGACGAGCATGGGGCGGAGCCACCTCCTAGGTACGCGGGGGGAACGCACAGGCGCAGGGTTCCGGAGCCGCCGGATTCGGGCCGCCGGTGAACCTGTGCAAGATTTCACAAATTCACAAGTGGGGGGACTTTCAGAGTCGCAGGCAAAGGGCGGGTCAACAAGGGGGCGCGCGATGTGAGTTCAGGGGCGCCTGCGGTGCACAGGGGTACCGCAGGCGCCTAGTACCGGCCGCTCAGATAGTCGAGCAGGCTGTCGTGGAGGATGCCGTTGGACGCGGCCGCGTTGCCGCTGTGCGGGCCGGGGCGGCCGTCGAGGCCTGTGAAGGAGCCGCCCGCCTCCGTGACGACGATCGCGTTCGCCGCCATGTCCCACAGGGACAGCTCGGGCTCGGCACAGATGTCGACCGAGCCCTCGGCGACCATCATGTACGGCCAGAAGTCCCCGTATCCGCGGGTGCGCCACACCGCGCGCGTCAGGTCGAGGAAGCCGTTCAGCCGGCCCTGCTCCTCCCAGCCCGACAGCGAGGAGTAGGCGAAGGACGCGTCCGACAGCCTGGAGACTCGGGAGACGCGCAGCCTGGACGCCGAGGACAGGCTGCGCCCGGTGAACGCGCCGTGCCCCTTCGCGGCCCACCAGCGGCGGCTCAGCGCGGGGGCGGAGACGACGCCGACGACGGGCTGGTAGCCGCCCTCGCCCGCCTGCATGAGAGAGATCAGCGTGGCCCACACCGGCACGCCGCGCACGTAGTTCTTGGTGCCGTCGATCGGGTCGACCACCCAGCGGCGCGGGCCCGTGCCCTCGATGCCGTACTCCTCGCCGAGGACCGCGTCGCGCGGCCGGGCGCGCTGCAACTGGCCGCGGATCAGTTCCTCGGCGGCCTTGTCGGCCTCGCTCACCGGCGTCATGTCCGGCTTGGTCTCGACCTTGAGGTCGAGGGCCTTGAAGCGGTCCATGGTGGCGGCGTCCGCGGCGTCCGCGAGCACATGGGCGAGCCGTAGGTCATCGAGATAGTCGGGCATGACCGAACGGTATCTGCCCGATGCACGGCACTTCCACACGGCCCGGAGGATCTTCGGGGGTCACTTTCGGCCTCCCGGCCCGGCGGTGCGGATCACCGCCGTGTGATCACGGAGTGCGGTGGCCGATGCACGCCCCCGGCGCCGCCGCGAACCCTTGACAGTGAATGTGTGCGCGTCAAACCTGTCCGTCAGAGCCGCCATGCCGGCCCCGAGGGAGGCGACGATGCCTGCAGCGCGGGAATCCCTACTGGATGCCGCCTCTATGGCGCTCCAGCGCCGCCCCTGGCCGGCCGTGCGCATGGTGGACGTGGCCGCCATGGCCGGTGTCTCCCGCCAGACGCTCTACAACGAGTTCGGCAGCAAGGAGGGGCTCGCCCGGGCATTGGTGCGCCGGGAGGCCGACGGATATCTGGCCGGTGTCGAGCGGGTACTCCTCGCCCCCGCCGATCGCCGCGAGCGGCTGATCGCCCTCGCCGAGTGGATCGTGTCGGCCGGCCGCGGCAGCGCTCTCGTGCGCGCCATGCTCACCGGCTGCTGGAGCGAGCGGCTGCCCTCGCCGACGCTGTCGGCGGTGCCGTCCAGCTCCGCGGTTCCCGCGCAGCGGCGGGCGGACGGCCCGCTGCCGTCGCCGTCGGACTTCGTGGCACTGGTCCGCGACCGGGCCGTCGCGGCGATCGCCGGTCCCGGAGTGAGCAAGGGAGACGTCGCGGAGCTCGCCCGTTCCTGTGAGCTGGTCATCCGGCTCTCGCTGTCGTGCGTGACGGCTCCGCCCGGCGAGGGTGGGGTCTCGGAGCTGGTGCGGATCGTGTGGCCGCGGCAGGTTCGGTGAGGGGTGTGCCCTTCAGGGCGCATCTGCCGAAGCGCCTCTCAGCGCGCCGATCCCGACAGCTGCAGACCGATCACTCCCACGATCACCAGGGTGATCGAGACGATCTTCAGCGTCGAGACCAGGTCACCCAGGAAGATCATGCCGTAGATCGCCGTACCGGCCGCGCCGATGCCGGTCCACACCGCGTAGGCCGGACCCACGTCCAGCTTCTTCAAGGACAGCGTGAGGAGACCGAAGCTGCCGAGCGCGAAGATGCAGAACGCGACCGTCGGCCAGAGCCTGGTGAAGCCGTGTGAGAGTTTGAGGCCGACGGCGAAACCGGTCTCGAGAAGCCCCGCCACGATGACCAGCAGCCACGCCATTGTCTTGTCCTCCCGCATCCCCACGTCGACTGCCTCGTCCGGTCGGATCAGGCCCGGCGCGAGGTAAGCATTTACCTGCCCGCGACGGACCCAAACACCGTAGAGGTCAGTCCCCTTCCTTCCGCTCGCGGGTGGCGAGCAGTCTGCGCAGCGAGTACAGCCGCGCCGGGTCCGCGTGCCCCTCCGCCACCCACGCGTCCAGCGCGCAGTCCGGTTCGTCGTGGCTGCATGCACGGGGACAGCCCTCGGTTCCCGGCTCCAGGTCCGGGAAGGCGTGGATCACGCGGGACGGATCGATGTGCGCAAGGCCGAAGGAGCGTACGCCCGGGGTGTCGATGACCCAGCCTTCCCCGGACCCTTGGTCCGGTTCGGGCAGGGGGGAGTCCCCGGCTTCCTGCAGCGGCAGCGCGAGGGCCGACGTCGTGGTGTGCCGCCCGCGGCCGGTCACCGCGTTGACATGGCCCGTGGTGCGCCGCCGCTCCTTCGGCACCAAGGCGTTGACCAGCGTCGTCTTGCCCACTCCGGAATGCCCGACGAAGGCCGTGACCTTGCCGGCCAGGTGTTCGCGCACCCGGTCCGCGGCGTCGCCGTTCTCCAGCTCTTCGCGGCTGGTGACGACATAGGGGATGTCCAGCGCCCCGTACAGCTCCAGCAGCGTGTCGGGCGGGGCGAGGTCCGACTTCGTCATCACGAGCAGCGGGTCGAGGCCGCCGTCGTACGCGGCCACCAGGCAGCGGTCGATCAGACGCGGGCGCGGTTCGGGGTCGGCGAGCGCGGTGACGATGGCCAGCTGGTCGGCATTGGCGACGACCACACGCTCGTACGGATCGTCGTCGTCGGCGGTACGGCGCAGGAGGGACGTGCGCTCCTCGATGCGGACGATGCGCGCGAGGGTGTCCTTCGCGCCGGACAGATCACCGACGAGGGCGACGCGGTCGCCGACCACCGCGGCCTTGCGGCCCAGCTCCCGGGCCTTCATCGCCACGACCGTACGGCCGTCGACGAGGCAGGTGAGCCGGCCGCGGTCGACGGTGAGGACCATGCCCTCGGCCGCGTCCTCGTGCTTGGGCCGGATGTGGGTGCGTGGCCGGTTGCCCCTGCGGTTCGGGCGGGTGCGGATGTCGTCCTCGTCGGTGTGCTTGCCGTAGCGCCGCATGATCTCAGGTCCGCCCGTCAGTCCCCGAGCATCCCGGTCCACAGGTCGGGGAAGTCCGGCAGTGTCTTGGCCGTCGTCGCCACGTTCTCGATCTGCACGCCGTCGACCGCGAGTCCGATGATCGCGCCCGCCGTGGCCATGCGGTGGTCGTCGTAGGTGTGGAAGACCCCGCCGTGCAGGCGGCGCGGGCGGATGTGCAGGCCGTCGGCGGCCTCGGTGACGTCGCCGCCCAGCTCGTTGATCTCCTTGGTGAGCGCGGCCAGCCGGTCCGTCTCGTGCAGGCGCAGATGGGCCACGCCGCGCAGGGTGGACGGCGAGTCCGCGAGGGCGGCGACCGCAGCGACGCCGGGCGTCAGCTCGCCGACCTCGCCGAGGTCCACGTCGATGCCGTGGACGGCACCCGATCCGGTGAACTCCAGGCCACGCTCGGTCAGAGTGCAGGAACCGCCCATCTCGGTGAAGATCTGGCGCAGCCGGTCCCCGGGCTGGGTCGTGCGGGCCGGCCAGTCGGGGATGACGACCTTGCCGCCGGCCACCAGGGCGGCCGCGAGGAACGGCTGGGCGTTGGACAGGTCCGGCTCCACGGTCAGGTCCCGGCCGAGCAGGGCTCCCGGGGTGACCCGCCAGACGTCGGGTTCGCCGCCGGACTCCGGGGTGTCCACCTGGGCGCCGACCGCGCGCAGCATGTCGACGGTCATGCGGATGTGCGGCATGGAGGGCAGCGTCGAGCCGGTGTGGCGGACCTCGACGCCCTGGTTGAAGCGCGGCGCGGACAGCAGCAGGGCGCTGACGAACTGGGAGGACGAGGACGCGTCGATCGACACCGGGCCGCCGTCCAGAGCGCCGCCACCGTGCACGGTCAGCGGCACCGCGCCGCGGCCGTCGTCGTCGATCCGGGCGCCGAGGACCCGCAGGGCGTCGATCACGCCGTTCAGGGGGCGCTCGTACGAACGCGGATCCCCGTCGAAGCGGATGGGCCCGTCGGCAAGGGCGGCCACCGGGGGCAGGAAGCGCATCACGGTGCCTGCGTTGCCGACGTCGACCGTGGCCGGGCCGTGCAGTGCGGCGGGGATCACCCGCCAGGTCTCGCCCGAGCCGTCGGGGCCGACCCCTTCCTCGATGCCCACGCCCATCGCGCGCAGGGCCGACGCCATCAGCAGCGTGTCGCGGGAGCGCAGGGGCCGGCGCAGCCAGCCGGGCTCGGAGGCGAGGGCGGCGAGGACGAGGGCGCGGTTGGTGACCGACTTGGATCCCGGCACGTGGACCGTCGCATCGACGGCTCCGCTCGCGTGCGGGGCGGGCCAGAGGACGGTTTGCGCGGGGTTCACGGTCATGGACCCCACTGTAGTGGCTGGTTCAGTTCGTAGATCTTGATCAAAGGCGGCGAAATCTGAGCGAAACCGTTGTCTGATATGTCGGGCAGAGCGTGCTGTGGACGGATGCACGGCACCGGCGGTCGCCCATCCGTGGCCGCCGGCGTGCCGGGCCTCTCAGATCCGCAGGAGCCACCGGCCTCCCCCCATCAGCGAGCACAGCGACACCACATGGAACAGGAAGAGCCACAGGCCCGCCGGCACATGGGTGAGCCGGGACAGCTGGTCCGCGTCCGAGTCCCCGGCACCGCCGCGCGACCGCTTCGCCTGCAGTTCGAACGCCGGACGTACGCCGCCGACCAGCAGGAACCACACCACCGTGTACGCGAAGGCCGCCTGGACCTGCGGACCGGCCAGCCACGACACCAGCAGGAACATGCCCCCGGTGAGGACCACGGTCAGCGCCCCGTAGGCGTTGCGGATCATCACCAGCATCACCAGGAGCAGGGCCGTGGCCAGCCACAGCAGCAGGGTGATGTGTCCGGCGGCAAGCAGCGCCGCGCCACCGAGGCCGAGGAGCGGGGGAGCGGTGTAGCCCGCGGCCGCCGTGAGGATCATGCCGAGGCCGTACGGCTTGCCGCGGCTGACGGTGAGGCCACTGGTGTCGGAGTGGAGCCGGATACCGGTCAGGGTGCGCCCGGTGAGCAGCGCGACCAGGCCGTGGCCGCCCTCGTGCGCGATGGTGACGGTGTTGCGCGATATCCGCCACGCGCCCTGCGGGACGACCACGGCGAGCGCGGCGACCAGGGTGGCGATCACCACCCACAGATCGGGATCGGGCTGGCTCCCGAAGATCCGGTCCCAAAGGTCGGGCAGCGCGCTCAGCGATGTCGAGGCGAGGGTGTCCATGGGGGGTGGTGGCTCCTGGGCTCTCGTCGGGTCTGGCAGTGTTGCACGTATGTGCGGACGGTATGCAGCGAGTCGCAGGCCCGAGGATCTCGCAGGAATCTTCGAGATCGAGATGGGGGTCCCCCCTGCACGAGCGGAGCCGAGTGCTTGGGGGAGGGGGCCGGAGGAGGCCCTGGCCCCCGACTACAACGTGGCTCCGACCAAGGAGGTCTATGCGGTCCTGGACCGTCCAGTGAAGGACGCCGACGACCAGCGGCCGGTTCGCCAGCTGCGCAGGCTCAAGTGGGGCCTCGTCCCGTCCTGGGCGAAGTCGCCCGAGGGCGGGGCCCGGATGATCAACGCGCGCGCCGAGACGGTGCACGAGAAGCCGTCGTACCGCCGCGCGTTCGCGACCCGGCGCTGCATCCTGCCGGCCGACGGCTACTACGAATGGGTCACCGGCAAGGACGAGCGCGATCTGGAGGTGGAGGGCAGGAAGAAGAGGCCACGCAAGCAGCCGTACTTCGTACTGCCCGCCGACGGCTCGGTCTTCGCGATGGCCGGCCTGTACGAGTTCTGGCGGGATCGGACCCTGCCCGACGACCACCCCCAGGCCTGGTGGGCGACCTGCTCGGTGATCACGACGGAGGCGGAGACGACGCCGCTGGCCGTGGCCCCGGCCGAGGGCCCGTACTCCCTGTCCGAGATCCACCCGCGTATGCCGCTCATGCTCACCCCGGACCGCTGGGACGCCTGGCTCGACCCCTCCCGCACGGACACCGACGATCTGCGCTCCCAGCTCGACGCGCCGCCGCCCGGTCTGATGCGCGCCTACCCGGTCTCCACGGCGGTCAGCAACGTCCGCAACAACGGCCCGGAGCTGATGAAGGAGATCGCCGGGCCCGAAGCGGGCACACTGTTCTGACGTGACGGATGTGACAGAGAGCGTCGCGACCGACGCCGGAACGGCCCGCGTCACCTGGCACAGGGCGAAGAGGCCGAGACTCGTGCTCGCCCTGAGCCACGGTGCCGGCGGGGGCATCGGGGCTCCCGACCTGCAGGTCCTGGCCCGGGTGCTGCCCGCACACGCCGTGAGCGTCGTCCTGGTGGAGCAGCCCTGGCGTGTCGCCGGCAAGAAGGTGGCACCCGCTCCGAAGACGCTGGACGTGGGCTGGCGCGGGGTGTGGCCCGTCCTGGAGAAGCCCGGGCTGCCCGTGATCGCCGGAGGGCGCAGTGCCGGGGCCCGGGTCGCCTGCCGTACGGCGGGCGAGCTCGGCGCCGCCGCCGTTCTCGCGCTGAGCTTCCCCTTGCACCCGCCGGGCAGGCCGGAGAAGTCCCGGGCCGACGAACTGCTCGGTGCGGGCGTGCCCACGCTCGTCGTGCAGGGCGGCAACGACCCGTTCGGTAAGCCGGAGGAGTTCCCGAAGGGCTCGTACGACATCGTCGAGGTGCCGTACGGCGATCACGGCCTCGCGGTTCCCCGGCGCGCCGGCATCACCCGGGAAGAGGCACTGGGGACCGTCGCCGACGCTGTCGTGAAGTGGGCCGCGTCACTCGGGTGACTCCCGGGAATGCCGGGGGGCGGACCACTGTTGTGCGGATCAGACGGCACGCCGCATGTGCTGCACCGTACGTACGAGAGGAAGTCCGCCGCATGGGTTCGACCATCTGCCCGAGCCGCCGCAGCAGCGCTGACCTGGACTGGACGGTGTTGCAGGCGGCCAAGGCCACGCCTATTCGGGCGGCGGCGGGTAAGGATGTTCGTCTATCCTCCGATTCCAGTGGGACCGGTTTTGGTCCTGCCACATTGCTGGAGGAGGTGGGTCCGGTACCTGGGACCGACGCAGGGACCGAACACGGCCAGGCGGAGCAGCCCGAGGGCCGGGGCACGGGCGCGGAGACGTCCGGCGAGCGAAGCGCGCGCTTCGAGCGGGACGCGCTCGAATTCCTCGACCAGATGTATTCGGCCGCGCTGCGCATGACGCGCAACCCGGCCGACGCCGAGGACCTGGTCCAGGAGACGTACGCGAAGGCGTACGCGTCCTTCCACCAGTTCCGTGAGGGCACCAACCTCAAGGCGTGGTTGTACCGGATCCTCACCAACACCTTCATCAACTCGTACCGCAAGAAGCAGCGCGAGCCCCAGCGCAGCGCGGCCGAGGAGATCGAGGACTGGCAGCTCGCCCGTGCCGAGTCGCACATGTCGACCGGTCTGCGCTCCGCGGAGTCGCAGGCGCTCGACCACCTGCCCGACTCGGACGTGAAGGAAGCGCTGCAGGCGATCCCCGAGGAATTTCGCATCGCCGTCTATCTCGCGGACGTAGAGGGCTTTGCCTACAAGGAGATCGCGGACATCATGGGGACACCCATCGGCACGGTGATGTCCCGGCTGCACCGGGGCCGCCGTCAACTGCGCGGCATGCTCGAGGACTACGCCCGCGAGCGCGGGCTGGTCCCGGCCGGCGCCGGAGAGTCGGACCAAGCGAAAGGCTCGGGCTCATGAGCTGCGGAGAGCCGCACGAGACGGACTGCAGTGAGGTCCTCGACCATCTCTACGAGTTCCTCGACAGTGAGATGCCGGACGTCGACCGCACCAAGTTCCAGCACCACTTCGAGGAATGCTCGCCGTGCCTGGAGAAGTACGGGCTGGAGCAGGCCGTGAAGAAGCTGGTCAAGCGGTGCTGCGGGCATGACGACGTGCCGAGCGACCTCCGGGCGAAGGTCATGGGCCGTATCGACCTGATCCGTTCGGGCCAGACGGTGCCCGAGCACGATGTGACCGCGACGCCGCAGGAATCCTGAACGCCAGTTCGGGCCCCCGAAGGTCAACCCGCGGTGGATCGTCACCCGAATGTGCTAATCCGCGGGTCATCGACCCGCGGATTCTCCCAATGCCGCCCACGCCGACTGCCTCGCCTCTAGGCTCCGGAGCCTGAAAGGGGCACGACCGGGCCCGCCCGGTGCGGGACGGGTGCGGGCTGCGGGGGAGGTGCGTCATGGGGCCGGTTCGGCCGTGGGCACGCGTGTATGTCGGGTGTGCCGTCCTCGCCGCCCTGCTGTGTGTGGCTCCCGCCCCCGACCTCCCGGTCCATCTGCGGGCGGTCGTGCTGCTCGCCGCGCTCTACGCAGGCTGCGAGCAGATTCCCCTGCCCCGCGTGCTCGGCCGCGCCCGAGCGGGAACGCACCTCGCCGGTCCCCGGGCCCCCGAGGGTATGGGCACTTTCTTCCCCGTGCTGCTCGCCGGGGCCATTCTGCTGCCGCCCTCGGCCGCCGCGCTCGTCCCGCTGCCCGGGGCGCTGTTCGCCCGAGGCGCCGGACGGCCGCCGTGGCTGCGCCGCGCCTGGCGGGCGGCCCAGCTCGCCCTCGCCGTATGGACGGCGTCGCGCACGCACTGGGCGCTCGGTGGCCGCGACGCGGTGGTCGGCCCGCACTTCCCCTACGCGCTCCTGACCGCCGGGGCCGCCGTGGTGGCCTTCTGTCTCACGCTGACCGCGCTCGACGCCGGAATCCTGGCGCTGGCCGAGGGGGTGTCGGGGAGCGCCTCCTGGAGCGGGCTCTTCCTGCGCTCCCTGGCGCCGGTCGCCGTGCACGGGCTCGCCGGCCTGATGATGGCGGTGCTGTGGCGCAGCCCCTACGGGCCGGTCGCCGCCCTGCTCGTGCTGCTGCCCATGTACGTGTCCTGCTGGGTCTTCGCCCAGTACCACCGGGAGCGGGCGGCCCACCAGGCGACGATCCGCGCGCTCGTGCAGGCGGTCGACATCAAGGACGGGTACACCCGAGGGCACAGCGAGCGGGTCGGGCAGGCATCGATGATGATCGCGCGCGAGCTCGGCATGGACGACGAGCGCGTCGAGGTGCTCCGGTTCGCAGGCATCCTGCACGACGTCGGCAAACTCGGTGTTCCCACCCGGCTGTTGCGCAAGGACGGACCGCTGACCCCTCAGGAGCGGCGCATCATCGAACTGCATCCCGAGTACGGCCACGAGATGGTGCGCGGGATCGGGTTCCTCGGCGAGGCGCGGTCCGCGATCCTCCACCACCACGAGCGGCTCGACGGCAGTGGATACCCCTACGGGCTCGTGGGCACCCAGATCCCGGAGTTCGCCCGGGTGGTGGCGGTCGCCGACGCCTTCGACGCGATGACCTCGACCCGCTCCTACCGGCGCGCCCGTCCCGTCCCGGCGGCGCTGGAGGAACTGCGGCGGTGTGCGGGGGCGCAGTTCGATCCGGCGATGGTGCGAGCGCTGATCCACGCGCTGGACCGGCACGGCTGGCATCCGGCGGTGACGGCGGACGAGGAGCACGGGATCGTGCCGGCACCAGTCCCGCCCGTGGCCGGTGAACCGGCGGTGCAGCGCCCCGGCGGGGGTGGTGCATGACCGCCGGCCGTCTTCCCCTCGTCCTCGCCCGCGTGGCGGCCGCGGCTCTGGCCGCCGGCTGCCTCGGCCTCCTCCTCTGGCGTGGCCTCGACCACCCCGTCGTCGCCCTGGCCTTCGGGGTGCTCATCGCCGTGGGGGAGCTGGCCCGGTGGAGCGACGGGGGCGAGCGGGAGCCCGCTCCCCTCGGGGCGGCGGCGGCGCTCTCCTACGCCCTGCTCGGGCAGTACGCCGGGCAGCCGGCCCACCACGGGGTGGAGCAGGTCGTCACCGTCGTCCTCGCGGCCACCCTGGCCGGCTGCGTCCCGCACGCCGCCCGCGGCCATGGGTCGACCGCCGACCACCTCACCCGACGGCTGCTCACCGTCGCCTTCGCCGCCGTCTGCTTCCAACCCATCTACGAGCACGGCAGGTTGCACGGCTGGGGCGGACCCACGTACGACCTGCTCGTTGTCGCGCTGCTCGTACTCACCACCCTGTGCGACGCCGTGCTCGCCGCCGCGCTGGCACACTTCCGGACCCGCTGGCCGTTCGGGCCGCTGCTGCGCGACGAACTGCGGGCCACACTGGGCATCGGCTCGGCCGTGTGCGCGACCGGCGCCGTCATGTCGCTCGCGGTCGCGGTCGTGGGCCTGTGGGCGCTGCCGGTGTTCTCCCTGCCCCTGCTGCTCACCCAGCTCTCCTACCGGCGGTACGCGGCCGTGCGCACCACCTACCGGCAGACGATCACCTCCCTCGCGCGCGCCACCGAGATCGCCGGGTACACGCCCGCGGGGCACGCCCGCCGCGTGGCCGCCCTGAGCAAGGCCGTCGGCCGGGAGCTCGGGCTGTCCGAGCCCGAGCTGACCGTCCTGGAGTATGCGGCCCTCATGCACGACATCGGGCAGCTCAGCCTCGTCGACCCCGTGCCCGCCGGTGCCACCGCTTCGCTGCCGGCCGAGGAACAGCGACGTATAGCGCTCCTGGGCGGGGCCGTCGTTCGCCAGACCGGAGTGGACGCGGAGGTCGCGGTCGTGGTGGAACGGCAGGCGGACCTCTACCGGGAGCAGCCGGTCAACGCAAGAATCGTCCGGACGGTGAACGCGTACGAGGAGATGGCGCGGGAGGAAACGGGTCCGGGGGGACCGCTCAGCGCGCTGGAGCGCCTGCGGCTCGCCTGCGCCCGCGACTACCAGCCGGAGGTCGTGGAGTCACTCGCCAGGGTGCTGCAGAGAGACGGTCTGACCCTGGCCCTGGCGGGGTAACCCATGGGTAATGAGCGCCCGTCCGGCGGTACGTGGTTGGATGCGAGGAGAGGGTGTTCGGGGGCACAGCTCGGCCCGTGGCCCCCGCGGACGTCAAGGAACCGGCAGGCGGGAATCGCAAGGGACTGGCAGGCGGGAATCGTGAGGATCTTCGGGAAGGGACGGCACCGGCCCTCCGCCTCCTGGCGGCAGGCCACCGACCGCGCGTTCACCCTGATCGGCGACGGCCGGTACGAGGACGCAGGGGCGCTGCTGACCCGAGCCGCGGACCTGGAGCCCTGGCTGTCGGAGTCCTGGTTCAACCTCGCCCTGCTGCACAAGTTCCGCCACGACTGGGAGCAGGCCCGCACCGCCGGGCTGCGCGCCGTGGCCCTGCTGGAGAAGGAGTCCGGGGCGCCCGACTGGTGGAACGTGGGCATCGCCGCCACCGCCCTGCAGGACTGGCCGCTGGCCCGTCGGGCCTGGCAGGCGTACGGCCTGAAGGTGCCTGGGGGCCCCTCCCGGCCGAAGGCTGGGGGAGGCGCCGCCGTCTCCGACGAGCTCACCGAGATGGAGCTGGGCAGCGCGGCCGTGCGGCTGTCCCCGGAGGGCGAGGCCGAGGTCGTGTGGGGGCGCAGGCTGGATCCCGCGCGTATCGAGGTGCTGTCCATCCCGCTGCCGTCCTCCGGGCGCCGCTGGGGCGAGGTCGTGCTGCACGACGGCGTACCGCACGGCGAGCGCACGACGGCCGCCGGGCACACCTATCCGGTCTTCGACGAGATCGAGCTGTGGGCGCCCTCGCCGGTGCCCACCTGGGTCGTCCTGCTGGAGGCCGCGACCGAGGACGACCGGGACGCGCTGGAACAGCTGGCCGCCGACGCCGGTTTCGCCGCCGAGGACTGGTCGTCGTCCGTGCGGCTGCTGTGCCGGATGTGCTCCGAGTCCCGGATGCCGGCCGACGAGGGCGACGGCGAGCACCTCGATCCGCACGATCACAGCGAGCCGGGGCACCCTGGGCCGCTGGGGCACCGCACGGACGGGCAGCTGTGGGTGCCGGAGCGCGAGTGCGGCATCGCGGCGCCCGCTTCGCTGGTGCGCGGGCTGCTCGACGGCTGGGTCGCGGACAGCCCCGATTCCCGGGACTGGCGGGACCTCGAAGAGGTCTGCTGAGGCGGACTCCGGGCCACGGATCACGGCGCGGGCGGCAAGGCGCGGCCCCGTAGGCTGTAGTCGCAGGATTTCTCACAGGTTGCAGGAAGGCATACGTCGGTCATGGCGCAGCAGGACACCGATCAGCAGCACGCGGGCGTGCTCCCCGTGGACGACGAGGGCTTCGTCATCGACACCGAGGACCCGGAGGAGCGTGAGACCGCCTGGCGTGAGCGGGGCGTCTCGCGGCCCATCACAGTCGTCGGGAACCCGGTACTGCACAAGGAGTGCAAGGACGTCACCGAGTTCGGCGAGGAACTCCAGCAACTGGTCGCGGACATGTTCACCAGCCAGCGCACCGCCGAGGGAGTGGGTCTTGCCGCCAACCAGATCGGCGTCGACCTGAAGGTCTTCGTCTACGACTGCCCGGACGACGAAGGTGTGCGGCACGTCGGGGTGGTCTGCAACCCGAAGCTGGTGGACCTGCCCGCCGACAAGCGCCGTCTGGACGACAGCAACGAGGGCTGCCTGTCCGTGCCGACCGCCTACGCGCCGCTCGCCCGCCCCGACTACGCCGAGGTGACCGGCCAGGACGAGAAGGGCAACCCGATCAAGGTGCGTGGCACCGGCTACTTCGCTCGCTGTCTGCAGCACGAGACGGACCATCTGTACGGGTACCTCTACATCGACCGGCTCTCCAAGCGCGAGCGCAAGGACGCCCTGCGGCAGATGGCAGAGAACGAGCCCCGCTACCCCGTGGTGGCCAACGACTGACGGTCCTTGCGGCGGCGCCTGGTCGGGTAACCACTCCCGAACAGGCGCCGTTCACATGTGCGTCGCACGTTCGATCCCTTGTGCGCCTGAACTGATCCATATTCAGTCACGCGGGGAGATTCTCGGCACTATGGGGTGGTGAGTGGAGCAAATCCGTTCCCAGACCGGTCAGTTGTAGTGCTCAATGGAAAGCGCGGGGATACGCAACGGCGCGCGCCCGGCACGGCGGGAGGGGTGCGTCGCCAACCGGCGGCTGAGAGGGGTTTGTTCGTGCCAGCTTTCCCACACAGCACTTCATCGACGGCGATCGTGGTCGCGGTTCCACCGGCGCTCTCCTTGCCGGTGATCGAGGCCGAGTTTCCTCGTCGACTGCACCCATATTGGCCCCGCCTGCAGGAGAAGACGCGTTCCTGGCTGCTGGAAAAGCGGCTGATGCCGGCGGACAAGGTCGAAGAACATGCCGACGGACTGTGCTACACCGACCTCATGGCGGGTTACTACATAGGTGCCCCCGACGAGGTCCTGCAGGCGATAGCGGACTACAGTGCGTGGTTCTTCGTCTGGGACGACCGCCACGACCGTGACATCGTCCACCGGCGGCCCGTCGCCTGGCAGCGCCTGAGGTTCCGGTTGCACGAGGCCCTGGACTCTCCCAGGGACCATCTGCACCACCCGGATCCCCTGGTCGCGGGGTTCGCGGACAGCATGGTGCGGCTGTACTCGTTCCTGGGCAAGAAGTGGAACGCACGCTTCGCCCGGCACTTCCACGCGGTGATCGAGGCGTACGACCGGGAGTTCCGCAACCGCACCTCCGGGATCGTCCCGACGGTCGAGGCCTATCTCGAACTCCGCCGGCTCACCTTCGCGCACTGGATCTGGACCGATCTGCTGGAGCCGAGCGCGCAGACAGAGCTGCCGGACGCCGTGCGGAAACATCCCGGATACCGGCGGGCGGCATTGCTGAGCCAGGAATTCGCGGCCTGGTACAACGACCTGTGTTCACTCCCCAAGGAAATCGCGGGGGACGAGGTCCACAATCTCGGAATCAGTCTCATCCATCATGAGGGGTTGACGCTCGAGGAGGCTGTGAAGGAAGTACGCCGACGGGTCGAGGAATGTATATCGGATTTCCTCGTCGCCGAAAAAGAGGCGCTGTGTTTCGCCGATTCCCTCGCGGACGACACCGTGCGCGGCCGGGAATTGAGCGCCGCCATGAAGGCGATCGTCGCGAACATGCGGAACTGGTTCAGCACCGTGTACTGGTTCCACCACGAGTCCGGCCGGTACATGGTCGACAGCTGGGACGATCGCTCGACACCCCCGTACGTCAACAACGAAGCGGCAGGTGAGAAATGACCCTGGAATCGTCCCCCGACCTCTCCGCTCCGCCCGAGAAGGGGGCACCCCCACGGTCCGGGGCCCCGGCGGAGCTCCGCGTCCCGCCGGTCGCCGCGGGCGGCGTGCCCGGTCTCGGCCACGGGTTGAAGCTGGCCCGCGACCCGCTGGGCTTTCTGTCCGGGCTGCGTGACGATGGTGACGTCGTACGGCTGAAGCTCGGGCCGAAGACGGTGTACGCCATCACCACCCCGGAGCTCACCGGCGCCCTCGCCCTCAGCACCGACTTCAAGATCGGCGGCCCGCTGTGGGAGTCGCTCGAGGGGCTGCTCGGCAAGCAGGGGGTGGCCACCACCAACGGGCCGCTGCACCAGCGTCAGCGGCGGTCGATCCAGCCTGCCTTCCGGCTGGAGGCCATCCCCGCCTACGGGCCGATCATGGCGCAGGAGGCGCACGCTCTCGTGGAGCGCTGGCAGTCCGGCGCGACCATCGACGTCATGGCGGAGTCGTTCCGCGTGGCCGTCCGGGTCGCCGCCCGCTGCCTGATGCGCGGCAGCTACATGGACGAGCGGTCCGAGCGGATATGCGCAGCCCTCGCCACACTGTTCAGCGGCATGTACCAACGCATGGTGATACCGCTCGGACCGCTGTATCGCCTGCCGCTCCCGGCCAACCGCGAATTCAACCGGGCGTTGGCCGATTTGCATCTCCTGGTCGACGAGATCGTCGCTGCCCGCCGGGCATCCAGTCAAAAGCCGGACGATTTGCTCTCGGCTTTGCTGGCGGCGAAGGACGAGAATGGCGAGCCCATTGGGGAACAGGAGATCCACGACCAGGTCGTCGCCATCGTCACGGCCGGCAGCGAAACAGTGGGTTCCATGGTCATGTCGCTGCTCCAGGCTCTTACGGATCACCCGGATCAGGCGGACAAGATCCACGGAGAGGTGAAAACGGTCGTGGGCGAGCGGCCGGTCTCATTCGATGATGTCCGAAACTTGCCGCACACCGGGAATGTCATCGTCGAGACAATGCGTTTGCGTCCCGCCGTATGGATTTTGACGCGGCGGGCGGTGACCGACACCGCGCTCGGCGGGTATCGCATTCCGGCCGGGGCCGACGTCGTGTACAGCCCGTACGCCATACAGCGCGACCCCCGGTCGTACGAGCGGCACGCGGAGTTCGATCCCGACCGCTGGCTTCCGGGACGCGCCAAGGACGTCCCCAAGTACGCGATGACCCCGTTCGGCGTGGGCAACCGGAAGTGCCCTGGCGACCACTTCTCGATGGCCGAACTCACGCTCATCACGGCGGCGGTGGCATCCGCCTACCGCTTCGAGCAGGCACCCGGTTCCGACGACAGGCCCCGCATCGGCATCACACTGCGCCCGCGCAGGCTGCTGCTGAAGCCCCTGCCCCGGTGACCGTTCCGGCGCACGTTCAGGCGGCCTGCGGGCCCCTGAACGTGCGCCGGTAGGCGTACGGCGTGATGCCGAGGGCGCGGACGAACTGATGCCGCAGCGCCGCCGCCGTGCCGAAGCCGGTGCGGTCGGCGATCGTGTCCATCGTCTCGTCGGTGCCCTCCAGCAACTCCTGGGCCAACAGCACCCGTTGGCGCAGGATCCAGCGGTACGGGGTGGTGCCGGTCTCCTGCTGGAAACGGCGGGCGAAGGTGCGCGGCGACATATGGGCGCGGACGGCCAGCTGCTCCACGGTCACCTCCTGGTCGAGGTTCCGCTCCATCCACGCCAGCACCTCGGCGACCGTGTCGCACTGCGACCGGGGCAGGGGCCTCTCGATGTACTGGGCCTGGCCGCCGTCGCGGTGCGGCGGAACCACCATGCGCCGGGCGATCTTGTTGGCGACCTCAGGACCCTGCTCCTTGCGCACGATGTGCAGGCAGGCGTCGATGCCGGCGGCGGTGCCGGCGGAGGTGATCACCGGGTCCTCGTCGACATAGAGGACGTCAGGTTCGATGACCGCCCGTGGGTTGCGCAGGGCCAGCTCCCGCGCGTGCCGCCAGTGCACGCTGCACCGCCGCCCGTCCAGCAGCCCCGCGGCGCCCAGCACGAAGACCCCCGAGCACACGCTGAGGACGCGTGCGCCCCGCTCCGCCGCCCGGACCAGGGCGTCGAGCAACTCGGGCGGATAGTCACGCGTGACGTACTCGTTGCCGGCCGGCACGGCGATCAGGTCGGCCTCCTCCAGCCGGTCCAGTCCGTACGGCGTCGAGACCGTGAGACCACCCACGTGGGTGCGGAGCGAGGGGCCCTCCGCCGAGACCACGGCGAAGTCGTACACCGGGAGCCCCTCGTCACTGCGGTCGATGCCGAACACCTCGCACACGACGCCGAGTTCGAAGGGGTGCACACCGTCGAGCAGGACGGCGGCCACGTTCTTCAGCATGCGACCAGTGTGCCTCGGAAGTGGCAGTAATTCGAGAGTGTGCGGCAGCCCTGCCACTGACGGTAAGCAGCATCCGGCGGGACAGTGATGTACATGAACACGAACCAGACGGAAGCCCTGATCGGCATGGCCGTCGTCCTCGCAGCCCTGGTTCTCCTGGTCCTCCCGTCACTGATCGGTGCCGCGCACGAGCGGCGCATCGACCGACAGATCAGGGAGGCCCAGGAGGCACGGGAAGGACAGGAGAAAATGCGGACTCAGAAGTCCTCGTCGAGGTCGACGGTGCCCTCGACCGCCACCTGGTACGCCGAAGGACGCCGCTCGAAGAAGTTGGTCAGCTCCTGAACACCCTGGAGTTCCATGAAGGAGAAGGGGTTCTCGGAGCCGTACACGGGGGCGAAGCCGAGGCGCGTGAGGCGCTGATCGGCGACGCACTCCAGGTACTGCCGCATCGAGTCGGTGTTCATGCCGGGGAGGCCGTCACCGCACAGGTCGCGCGCGAACTGCAGCTCGGCCTCGACGGCCTCCTTCAGCATGTCGGTGACCTGCCGCTCCAGCGCGTCGTCGAAGAGGTCCGGCTCCTCCTTGCGCACGGTGTCCACGACGTCGAAGGCGAAGGACATGTGCATCGTCTCGTCGCGGAACACCCAGTTGGTGCCCGTGGCCAGACCGTGCAGCAGGCCACGGCTGCGGAACCAGTAGACGTAGGCGAAGGCGCCGTAGAAGAAGAGGCCCTCGATGCACGCGGCGAAGCAGATCAGGTTGAGCAGGAAGCGCCGGCGGTCCGCCTCGGTCTCCAGCCGGTCGACCTGCTCCACCGAGTCCATCCATGTGAAGCAGAACTCGGCCTTCTCGCGGATGGAGGGGATGCTCTCGACCGCGGCGAACGCCGCCGCCCGGTCCTCCGGGTCGGGCAGGTAGGTGTCCAGCAGCGTCAGATAGAACTGGACGTGCACCGCTTCCTCGAAGAGCTGCCTGCTCAGATACAGGCGTGCCTCGGGGGAGTTGATGTGCTTGTAGAGCGTCAGCACCAGATTGTTCGCCACGATCGAGTCGCCCGTCGCGAAGAACGCGACCAGACGGCCGATCAGATGCTGCTCGCCCGGCGTGAGCTTGGCGAGGTCGGTGACGTCCGAGTGGAGGTCGACCTCCTCCACGGTCCAGGTGTTCTTGATGGCGTCGCGGTACCGCTCGTAGAAGTCGGGGTAGCGCATCGGGCGCAGAGTCAGCTCGAAGCCGGGGTCGAGCAGGTTCCGGGGTCGGTTCATCACTGTCGGCGCGAAGCGCCGTCCTCCTGGGGTGGTGGTCGGGTGGCGGGGTCGGTTTATTACTGTCGGCGCGAAGCGCCGTCCTCCTGGGGTGGTGGTCGGGTGGCGGGTGGGAATTACTGGCAGGCCTCGCAGGACTCGGGGTTTTCAAGGGAGCAGGCGACGGCTTCGGGGTCGGCGACCTGCTGGAGGGGGATGGCCGGGCGGGCCTGGGCGGCGCGGGCGATGCGGGTCGCGGGACGCGAGCGCAGATAGTACGTCGTCTTCAGGCCCTGCTTCCACGCGTACGCGTACATCGAGGAGAGCTTGCCGATGGTCGGTGTCTCCATGAAGAGGTTCAGGGACTGGGCCTGGTCCAGGAACGGGGTCCGGGCGGCGGCCATGTCGATCAGGCCGCGCTGCGGAATCTCCCACGCGGTGCGGTACAGCGTGCGCACGTCCTCGGGGATCCAGGCGAAGTCCTGCACCGAGCCGTTCGAGTCGCGCAGCGCCTCACGGGTGCGTGCGTCCCAGACGCCCAGCTCCTTGAGGTCCTTCACCAGATACGAGTTGACCTGGAGGAACTCGCCGGACAGTGTCTCGCGCTTGAAGAGGTTGGAGACCTGCGGCTCGATGCACTCGTACACGCCCGCGATGGAGGCGATGGTGGCGGTCGGCGCGATGGCCAGGAGCAGCGAGTTGCGCATGCCGACGGCGGCGATCCGCTCCCGCAGGGCCGACCAGCGTTCCGGCCAGGTCGGCTGAATGCCGTAGTGGTCGGGGTGCAGCACGCCCCGGGCGGTACGGGTCTTCTCCCAGGCGGGCAGCGGGCCGTTGCGCTCGGCGAGGTCGGCGGAGGCCTCGTACGCGGCGAGCATGATGCGCTCGGCGATCCGGGTGGAGAGGGCCTTGGCCTCGGGGGAGTCGAAGGGCAGACGCAGCTGGAAGAAGACGTCTTGCAGACCCATGACGCCGAGGCCGACAGGACGCCACTTGGCGTTGGAGCGGCCCGCCTGCTCGGTCGGGTAGAAGTTGATGTCGACGACGCGGTCGAGGAAGGTGACGGCGGTGCGGACGGTGGCGTCCAGCCGCTCCCAGTCCAGATCGCCGTTCGCGGGGCCGACGAACGCGCCGAGGTTGACGGAGCCCAGGTTGCAGACCGCCGTCTCCCCGTCGTCCGTGACCTCCAGGATCTCCGTGCAGAGGTTGGAGGAGTGGATGACATGGCCCCGCTCGGCCGTCTGGTTGGCGGTGCGGTTGGCGGCGTCCTTGAAGGTCATCCAGCCGTTGCCGGTCTGCGCGAGGGTGCGCATCATCCGGCCGTACAGATCCCGCGCGGGCATGGTCTTCTTCGCCAGACCCGCCGCCTCGGCCCCCCGGTAGGCCGCATCGAACTCCTCGCCCCACAGGTCGGCCAGCTCCGGCACGTCCGACGGAGAGAACAGCGACCACTGCCCGTCGGCGTCGACCCGGCGCATGAACTCGTCCGGGACCCAGTGCGCGAGGTTGAGGTTGTGCGTGCGGCGGGCGTCCTCGCCGGTGTTGTCGCGCAACTCCAGGAACTCCTCGATGTCGGAGTGCCAGGTCTCGAGATAGACGGCGGCGGCACCCTTGCGGCGGCCGCCCTGGTTCACGGCGGCGACGGAGGCGTCGAGGGTCTTCAGGAACGGGACGATGCCGTTGGAGTGCCCGTTCGTGCCCCGGATGAGGGACCCGCGGGAGCGGATGCGCGAGTACGACAGACCGATGCCGCCGGCGTGCTTGGACAGGCGGGCGACCTGGTGGTAGCGCTCGTAGAGGGAGTCCAGCTCGTCCTTCGGGGAATCGAGCAGGTAGCAGGACGACATCTGCGGGTGCCGCGTGCCGGAGTTGAAGAGCGTGGGGGAGGAGGGCAGGTAGTCGAGGCGGCTCATGAGCCCGTAGAGCGAGGCGACTTCGTCCACCGAGCGGGTGGTGTCGTCCCCGGCGAGACCGGAGGCGACCCGGAGCATGAAGTGCTGGGGCGTCTCGATGACCTTGCGGGTGATCGGGTGCCGGAGGAGATAGCGGCTGTGGAGGGTGCGCAGGCCGAAGTAGCCGAAGCGGTCGTCGGCGTCGGAGTCGACGAGGGCGTCGAGGTAATCGGCGTGCAGGCGTACGAACTCGGCGGTGCGGTCGGCGATGAGCCCTTCCCGGTGTCCCACCGCGACGGACTCGGTGAAGGAGGTGACGCCCTGGGAGGCGGCCTCGGCACGGATGCCGATCGTCAGCAGCCGGGCGGCCAGCTTCGAGTAGGCGGGGTCCTCGGAGATGAGGCCGGCGGCCGCCTCCGTGGCCAACTCGCGCAGTTCCGTGACGATCTCGGAGTCCCCGCGAGCGGACCGGCCGCGCAGTGCGGCGGCGGCGACCCGTGCGGGGTCGGCGTCGGGGAGGTCGGCGGTCAGCCCGGTCAAGGTCCGCAGCAGCGCGGCACCGGGACCGTCGGTCACCGTCGGTGTCGTGGACGGTGTCGCTGAAGCCCGATCGGCTGGCGCGATGGTCACGTGGGGCTCTCCCTCGCTCGGCACGGGGGCCTGGCGGAGGGCAGGGGGCAGCTCACGAGCGCACGCGGCGTCGCGTCCACCGGCCCATTCCACGAGACCCGGACGTCGGGCGCCCGGGCCGGACCGGCCGGGCGCACTGTCGGCAGGTCCTCGGACTGACGCGAGCACGCGCCCGTCGGGGGGACGGACACGCACAAGTACACCGTTGCGGGACAGTTCCGGATTCGCACCGGATTCCCCTGCGGCGACAGCGAGCATGAGCATACATCTTGTGCCGGACGGGGGCGCCACCCCCAGATGTTGTGTCGCGCTCGTCTCGGAGCGTCAACGCGTAGGCGAGGAGAGTGATGTCGTCGAGATCGGGGAGGGGATTCCAGTCCCGCTCGGGTGTACGAACGAAGCCCTGACGTTCGTAGAGGCGATGGGCGGAGTGCATGATGCGCTGGGTGGACAGCACGATCCGTTTGCAGCCCTCCGTGGCCCGGGCGTGGTCGACGCACGCGCGGACGAGCGACTCGCCTGCGCCACCGGCCGCGCGCGGCGTGGGCGACCGCGAGCGGTGCCCGACAGGTACGACAACGGGCCGCCGCATTTCAGCTGCCGGCGGCCCGTTGGGGGTCGTACGTGGCGGGGCGCCCCCAGGGGCGGAGCCGCTCAGGGGAACGGTCCCACGCCCTGGGGAGTCGTCCTCGTGTCGGTCAGTGGGTCGTTCCCGCAGTCGCGGACGGCAGGTCCACCTCGACGCCCGGGTCGCCCGCGTCCGCCGTGTAGTCCCCGGGCCGGGTCTCGTCGGTACCCTCCGGAGCCTTGACCGCCTTCAGGACGAAGGTCAGCACCACCGTGACGACGACGTTCAGCAGGAACGCCGTCAGGCCGATGTAGCCGATCTCGCCGATGCCGGGGATCTCCGTGGCCGAGCCGCCGAAGTGCTTCTGGGTGGGTGAGGCGACGCCGTACGCAGCGACCGTGCCGTACACCATGCCGACCGCCCAGCCCGCGAGCAGCGCCCAGCGGTGGAACCAGCGGGTGAACAGACCGCCGACCAGGGCCGGGAAGGTCTGCAGGATCCAGATTCCGCCGAGCAGCTGGAAGTTGATCGCCACCGTCTTGTCCATGGTGAGGACGAAGACCAGGGCGCCCACCTTCACCAGCAGCGACACGATCTTGGAGACCCTGGTCTCCTGCGCGGGCGTGGCGTCGGGCTTGATGAAGTCCTTGTAGATATTGCGCGTGAAGAGGTTCGCGGCCGCAATGGACATGATGGCCGCCGGGACGAGCGCGCCGATGCCGATCGCCGCGAAGGCCACGCCGGCGAACCAGTCCGGGAACATGTTCTCGAACAGCTGCGGGATCGCCAGCTGCCCGTTCTGCACCTTCACACCGGCCGCGATGGCCATGAAGCCGAGCAGTGCCAGCAGGCCCAGCATCAGCGAGTACAGCGGCAGGATGGAGGTGTTGCGGCGGATCACCTCACGGTTGCGCGAGGACAGCGTCGCCGTGATCGAGTGCGGGTACATGAACAGCGCGAGCGCCGAGCCCAGGGCGAGTGTCGCGTAGGTCCACTGGCCCGCCTCCGGAGGTGCGAGGGCGCCACGCGGCTTGCCCGTCGCCGGGTTGACCTCGCTGAACGCCTGGCCCGCCTTCGCGAAGATGTCGTCGAAGCCGCCCAGCTTGATCGGTATGTAGATGATCGCCACCGCGATGACGATGTAGATCAGCGTGTCCTTCACGAATGCGATCAGCGCGGGCGCCCGCAGACCCGAGGAGTACGTGTACGCCGCCAGGACACCGAAGGCGATCAGCAGCGGCAGGTCCTTCACGATCCAGTTCGTGTTCTCACCGCCGCCCACGCCCATCACGTCCAGCACGGCCTGAATGCCGACCAGCTGGAGCGCGATGTAGGGCATCGTCGCCAGGATGCCGGTCACCGCCACCGCCAGCGACAGCCCCTTGGAGCCGAAGCGGCCGCGCACGAAGTCCGAGGTCGTCACGTATCCGTGCCGATGTGACACCGACCACAGGCGGGGCAGGAACGTGAAGATCAGCGGGTAGACGATGATCGTGTACGGCACCGCGAAGAAGCCCGCCGCGCCCGCCGCATAGATCACCGCCGGTACGGCCACGAAGGTGTATGCCGTGTACAGGTCACCGCCGAGCAGGAACCAGGTGACCCAGGTGCCGAACGAGCGACCGCCGAGGCCCCACTCGTCGAGGCTGTGCTCGTTCTCCGCCCTGCGCCAGCGCGCCGCCAGGAACCCCATGACGGTGACGGCCAGGAAGAAGAAGATGCAGACGCCGAGCGCGACGCCGTTCACGCCGTCCTTCATTCCGCCGCACCTCCCTTCCGGCCGGTGCGGGCACGCTGGTCACGCTGCCACAGCTTGTACGCGATCATCGTCAGCGCCGTGGAGATCAGCACCCAGAGCATCTGGTACCAGTAGAAGAACGGGATGCCGATGAAGGCGGGGTCGGTCTTCGCATAGGAGCCGACCCACAGCATGGCTACGAAGGGTGCTACGAGGCAGAGGGCGATGACGACGCGCATGGGCGTCACCACCGCTGCTCTGCTCGCATCTGGCTGATTTGACATCGAGCGGTTCCGTCCCCTCACTGATCACCGATGTAACGCGCAGGCAATGTAGGTGACGTGCAGGGAAAGCGGAAGCCCCCGTCCGCATATCGGTTTCCAACAGAAATGGAAACCCCGCGGCGAGGGCGTGCCGATCTTCACGAATGGGGAGGGGCAGGTCAGGGCCGGGCGCGGGAGCGCATGCGTCCGCGCACGACGATCCGGGGACCCAGGGGCATCGGGCGTTCGCGGTGCGTAACGACCTCCCTCGGCGCTGTGCGGCGCCGGAAGGACCGCGGGGCGGAGGCAGCGGCCCCGCCACACTCCGTGCCGGACCGCGCGTGGCTCATTCCTGTGGCCGCTTGAGCCTGGCCACGAACTTGTACCGGTCCCCTCGGTACACGGACCGCACCCACTCCACCGGGTTGCCCTCCCGGTCCAGTGAGTGCCGGGAGAGCATCAGCATCGGCAGGCCCACGTCCGTGCCGAGCAGACCGGCCTCGCGCGGGGTGGCCAGTGACGTCTCGATGGTCTCCTCGGCCTCCGCGAGGTGGACGTCGTACACCTCCGCGAGCGCCGTGTAGAGGGAGGTGTACTTCACCAGCGACCGCCGCAGCGCCGGGAAGCGCTTGGCGGACAGATGCGTCGTCTCGATCGCCATCGGCTCGCCGCTGGCCAGCCGCAGCCGCTCGATGCGCAGCACCCGGCCGCCGGCCGAGATGTCGAGCAGCCCGGCGAGCGTGTCGTCGGCTGTGATGTAGCCGATGTCCAGCAATTGAGAGGTCGGTTCCAGGCCCTGGGCGCGCATGTCCTCGGTGTACGAGGTGAGTTGCAGCGCCTGCGAGACCTTCGGCTTGGCGACGAACGTGCCCTTGCCCTGGATGCGCTCGAGGCGTCCCTCGACGACCAGTTCCTGGAGGGCCTGGCGCACGGTCGTCCGCGAGGTGTCGAACTCCGCGGCCAGTGTGCGCTCCGGCGGTACCGGCGTACCGGGCGGCAGTGTCTCCGTCATATCGAGCAAATGCTTCTTCAGACGGTAGTACTTGGGCACGCGAGCGGTGCGGACGGTCGGCCCACCCTCGCTCTCCGCACTGCTGACGTCGGCGTTCATGCTCTGCCTTCCCGGCTCCGGGTGCCGAAGCGACCGACACGCCGTCGGCCTCGGCTCACATCGTGGCACGGCTGCACGAGGGGTCACCCCGCATGCTCCGCGATCCCCGTCAAGCGGCCGGGGATCCCCTCTGTATACCTTCGGCACTCCCGATGGTCTAGTCCACCAGGCCGAAGTGGTCCAGTCGAGCACGCTCGAAGTGGTCTACCCGTTTTCGCAGGGTTCTTGCTTATTTTCGCCGGGCTCCTACTTAAAGGTTCTTGCATATATAGGTCCCATAACGGCGGCCTTGAGCGCGGTGAACACCCTTGACACTCCTATTGGTCTGGGCCAAGCTTCCCGCACTGGTCTACACCATTGGTCCAGTTCCCGGCCCCACGGGCGGTACTCGTCGTCAGTCGCCGCGGGGACAAGGGGGGTTGGTGGCATCCCTGAGGAGGATGGCGTGAAGCGCAAGCTGATAGCCGCGATCGGAATCGCGGGCATGATGGTCTCCATCGCGGCGTGCGGGGACAGTGGCAGCAAGTCCGGGGGGTCGGACAAGGGAGCGGACGCCAAGCAACTCACCGTCTGGCTGACGGTCGACGCCCAGAACAACTGGCCCGCCCTGGTGAAGGCCGCCGACGACGCCGTGACGAAGAAGCACCCCGGCCTCAAGATCAAGCACGAGTACTACGGCTGGCCGGACAAGAACACCAAGCTCGACGCCGTCCTCGCCACCGACAAGGCGCCCGACGTGGTCGAGATGGGCAACACCGAGATGCTCGGCTACATGGTCAAGGGCGCCTTCGCCCCCGTCGACCCGTCCGCGTTCGAGAACTCCGGACAGTGGCTGGACGGCCTCAAGGCCTCGGTGACGTACGAGGGCAAGACGTACGGCGTCCCGTACTACGCCGGCGGCCGCGTCGCCAACTGGCGCAAGGACGTCGCCGCTTCGGTCGGCATCAAGGCGCCCCCGAAGACGTACCAGGAGCTGACCGCCGACCTGGACAAGATCCAGAAGAAGGAGGGCGCCAAGTTCAACGCCTGGTACCAGCCGACGCGCGACTGGTACGCGGCGATGTCCTTCGTCTACGACGCGGGCGGGTCGATCGCCAAGGAGGAGGGCGGCCAGTGGAAGGCCAGCCTCTCCTCGCCGGAGTCCCTCAAGGGGCTGAACGAGTTCAAGACCATCGTCGACACGTACATGCACGGCGACAAGACCAAGGACGAGTCGGACCGTTACATCGTCTACGGCCAGGGCAAGTCCGCCATGATCTTCGGTGCCGCGTGGGAGGGCGCGACCGCGGCCGACCCGAAGAACGACAAGACCGGCGAGCTCAAGGACAACCTCGAGAACTTCGTGATGCCCGGCCCGTCCGGCAAGAACATCCCGGTGTTCCTCGGCGGTTCGGACCTCGCGATCCCGGTGAAGTCCAAGGCACAGGCGCTGGCCGCCGAGTGGATCAACGCGTTCACCGGCCCCGAGGGTCAGAAGGGCCTGATGGCCAAGGGCAACCTGCCCAACAACAAGACCGACCTCGCCACGCTGAAGAACGACCCGGCGACGGCGGTCCCGGCCACCGCGGCCGAGTCCAACTGGTTCGTCCCGATGGCACCGGGCTGGGGCCAGGTCGAGAAGGCACAGATCCTGCAGACCATGCTGCAGAACATCGGCACCGGCAAGAAGACGGTCGAGGCCGCCGCGAAGGACGCGGACGCCGCGATCGACAAGGTCATCAACGTCAAGTGACCTGAGCGCAGGGCTCCGTGACCCCGTGGGACTTCGGGGCGGGGCCCTGCCTCCCGTACGCCGCGCGGGCGTCACTCCCGTGCGGCGTACGGGATTCCGCCTTCGTACGACCGTGCGGGGCTTCGCCCTCGTACGACCTGAGGGACTCCTGAGGAGCGCGCGATGAGTGCCGCAGACACGACCACCCCCGCCAAGGTGCCGCCGCCGCGGCCGGCGCCACAACGGGCCGTCCCGGATCGGCCACGCAGAGGGCGCACGTCGAACGGGACCGCGGTCCCGTGGGTGCTGCTTGCGCCCTGCCTGCTGATCCTCGTCCTGGTCATGGGCTATCCACTGGTCCGCCTGGTCACCCTGTCCTTCCAGAAGTTCGGTCAGTCCCAGCTCTGGGGCTTCCAGCCCGCCGAGTCGGTCGGGTTGGCCAACTTCGGGACGGTGCTGGGGGACGGCGAGTTCTGGGCCGTCGTGCTGCGCACGATCGTCTTCGCCGCGGGCTGCGTGATCTTCACCATGGTCGTCGGCATGCTGATCGCGCTGCTGCTGCAGCGGGTCTCCGGCTGGCTGAAAACGCTGATCAACATCGTGCTGGTGGCCAGCTGGGGCATGCCGGTCATCGTGGCCACCACGGTCTTCAAGTGGCTCTTCGACTCGGACTACGGCATCCTCAACGCGCTGCTGAGCAGGCTGCCCGGAGTGGAGCTGATCGGGCACAACTGGTTCGCGAGCGGACCGCAGGGCCTTGCCGTGATCATGCTTCTCGTGGTGTGGGGGGCGGTGCCGTTCGTCGTCATCACGCTCTCCGCCGGCCTGACCCAGGTCCCCAAGGAGCTGGAGGAAGCGGCCCGTCTGGACGGTGCGACCGGGTGGGGCGTCTTCCGCCATGTCACCCTGCCGATCCTCAAGCCGATCATCGTGATGCTCACGACCCTCTCGGTGATCTGGGACATGGGCGTCTTCCCGCAGGTCTTCGTGATGCGCAACGGCCATCCGGAGCCGGAGTTCCAGTTGCTCCAGACCTATTCCTACGACCGCGCGTTCGTCGTCAACGACTACGCACAGGGTTCGGCGATCGCCCTGCTGACCGTGCTGCTGCTGCTCGGTGTGGTCGCCGTGTACATGCGTCAGATGCTGAAGATCGGAGAGGTCGAATGAGCGCCATCGCCACCGGGGGGCGCCGCCGCGCAACGTCCCGGCTCGGCTGGAACCTTCTCGGCCTGCTCGTCTTCGTCACCGCGGGCTTCCCCGTCTACTGGATGGTCGACACGGCCTTCAAACCGGCCAAGGACGCCATCGATCCCGACCCGAGCCTGCTGCCGACGGGCTTCACCCTGGCCAACTTCAGCCGGGCGCTGGACATCGCCGACTTCTGGGGGCCGGTCGGGCGCAGCCTGATCGTGTCGCTGTCCGTCGTCGCCGTCGGCATCGCCGTCGGCCTGCTGGCCGCGCTCGCCATCTCCCGCTTCGCCTTCCGCGGCCGGAAGATCGTGATCGTGGGCATTCTGGCGGTCCAGATGGTGCCGGCGGTCTCCATGATCATCCCGGTCTTCCTGCTCCTCAACGACCTCGGCCAGTACGACAAGTTGACGGGCCTGATCATCACCTACCTCACCTTCATCCTCCCGTTCACGGTGTGGACGCTGCGGGGGTTCGTCGTCAACATCCCGCGCGAACTGGAGGAGGCGGCGATGGTCGACGGCTGCTCGCGCACCGGCGCGTTCCTGCGCGTGGTCTTCCCCCTGCTCGCCCCCGGCCTGGTCGCCACCTCGGTCTACGGCTTCATCCAGGCCTGGAACGAGTATCTGTACGCCCTGATGCTGATGAGCCAGGAGAACCAGACCGCGACCGTCTGGCTCGGCAACTTCACGACCAAGCACGGCACCGAGTACGCCCCGATGATGGCCGGTTCCACGATGATGGCGGTGCCGATCGTTCTTCTCTTCCTCCTCGTCCAGCGCAAGATGGCCGCGGGCCTCACCGCGGGCGCCGTGAAGGGATAACTCCACCCCGATGACGACATTCGCCAGCGGCACCGACACCCTCACGCGCGACGCGCTGACGGTCCTCCAGCCCGGCTTCACCGGTACCACCGCCCCCGACTGGCTGCTGCGGCGCCTCGGCGAGGGCCTGGCGTCGGTGGGACTGTTCGGCCGCAACATCGCCTCGCGGGAGCAACTTGCTGCTCTGACTGCCCAATTGCGCGCCGAACGCGACGACGTGCTCGTCGCCGTCGACGAGGAGGGAGGTGACGTCACCCGTCTGGAGGTGAGAACGGGGTCCTCCTTCCCGGGCAACCACGCTCTGGGCGCGGTGGACGACGTGGACCTGACCCGCCGGGTGGCACACGAACTCGGACGCCGGCTCGCCGAGTGCGGGGTCAACCTCGACTGGGCCCCGTCGGCCGACGTGAATTCCAATCCCGCGAACCCCGTCATCGGGGTGCGCTCCTTCGGCTCGGACACGGATCTGGTGGCCCGGCACACCGCCGCATACGTCACCGGCCTTCAGTCGGCCGGTGTCGCGGCCTGCACCAAGCACTTCCCCGGACACGGTGACACCGCGGTCGACTCCCATCATGCGCTGCCGCGCATCGACGCGGGTCCTTCGGCGCTCCAGGAGCGCGAACTCGCACCGTTCCGCGCGGCCATCGCCGCCGGTACGCGCGCCGTGATGAGCGCGCACATCCTGGTTCCGGCCCTGGACCCGGAGCGCCCGGCGACGCTGTCCCGACGCGTCCTGACCGAGCTGCTGCGGGGCGAACTCGGCTACGACGGGCTGATCGTCACCGACGGCATGGAGATGCAGGCCATCGCCGGGACATACGGCATCGAGCGCGGCAGCGTCCTCGCCATCGCGGCCGGAGCGGACGCCATCTGTGTGGGCGGCGGCCTCGCGGACGACGAGACGGTACGGCGGCTGCGGGACGCCCTGGTCGCGGCCGTGCGTGAGGGCGAACTGGCCGAGGGAAGGCTGGCCGAGGCGGCGGAACGCGTACGGGCCCTGGCGCGGTGGGCGGCGTCGGCTTCGGCGGGAGCCGCGGCGGCGCGGCCGTCCACCGATGACGGCGTCGGCATGGTCGCCGCCCGGCGCGCGCTCACGGTCTCCGGCGCGCAGGGCTTCACCCCGCTCACCGAGCCGCCCTACGTCGCAGCCCTCACCCCGGTCGCCAACATCGCGGTGGGCACGGAGACCCCGTGGGGGGTGGCGGCGGAACTGTCCCGGCTGCTTCCGGGGACGGGGACGGGCAGCTTCGCGGGGGAGGAGGCGGGGCGGGCCGCGCTGGAAGCCGCCGGGGCGCGGCGGCTCGTGGCCGTGATCCGGGACGAGCACCGTCACCCGTGGATGGCCGCGGCCCTCGACACGATCCTGGCGGAACGCCCCGAGACGATCGTGGTCGAGATGGGCGTCCCCCAGGCCGTTCCCCGCGGCGCGCTGCACATCGCCACGCACGGCGCGGCGCGGGTCTGCGGGCGGGCGGCGGCGGAGGTCATCGCGGGCGCCCAGCCGGTATGACGCAGGCGCCGGCCTCCCCCCGAGGGGCGGCCGGCGCCCGAGTGTGATCTCCGTGGCCCCTAGTGCGGCGACCGGAAAGGTTCACCGGCAGACCTTTCCGGCCACAGCACTAGATGCCCTGCCAGTGGGGTTTGTTGGCGTAGGTGTGCCGGAAGTAGCCGGCGAGCTTCAGCTTGGACGCGGCGGCCTCGTCCGCGACGACCGTCGCGTGGGGGTGGAGCTGGAGCGCGGAGGCCGGGCAGATCGCCGCGACCGGGCCCTCGACCGTGGCGGCGACCGCGTCGGCCTTGCCTTCGCCGGTGGCCAGGAGCACGAGGTGCCGCGCCTCCAGGATGGTTCCGATGCCCTGGGTGATCACGTGCTGCGGCACCTGGTCGATGTCGCTGTCGAAGAAGCGAGCGTTGTCGATCCGGGTCTGCTGGGTCAGTGTCTTGATCCGCGTGCGTGACGCGAGCGAGGAGCACGGTTCGTTGAACCCGATGTGCCCGTCGGTCCCGATGCCGAGCAACTGCATGTCCACGCCGCCTGCCGCGGCCAGCCCCCGGTCGTACGCCTCGCACGCCGCCTGCACGTCCTCGGCGGTGCCGTCCGGCCCCATGAACGCGTCCATGCCGATCCCGAGTGGCTCCAGCACCTCGCGCCGGAGCACCGAACGGTACGACTCCGGGTGCTCGGCGGGCAGCCCCACGTATTCGTCGAGCTGTGCGATCCGGGCCCGCGAGGTGTCCACGGCACCGGCGGCCACCTTGGCGGCCAGCGCCTCGTAGACGGGCAGCGGGGTCGACCCGGTGGCCACCCCGAGCAGGGCGTCGGGCTTGCGCCGGAGCAGCTGCGCCATGGCCTCGGCGATGAGCTCGCCACCCGCCTTGGCGTCCGGAACGATGACAACTTCCACGCTGGGCCTGCCGATCTGGAGAGGGCTCGCCGGGAACCGAAGGAACAAATGTGGTATAGACCAATCTAGCAGACGGCCGCTCCGGAGGGCGGCCGCCGAGGCCCGGGTCCCCGTGCCCATCATGTCCGGTTCGTCCCCCGGATGCGCGGATGGCCGGACGGGGGAGTGGGATGGAGTCGGCCGACGCCCTGCGTCAGGACGAGGTCCGCGCCCTCGCCAAGGTGACGCAGACACGCTGAGGCGACGCGGGGGCCGGACGAGCGGGCCCCCGGCCGTCTCCACCCGGCTGCCCTTGATCACCGTCCGGCGTGGGGAATGCCGGCCCGGACCGTGGTGGGCGACGCAGTGCGGGCCCTTCGCGAGGGCTTTTTTCTCTAGCACCCGCTATAAAATCCACGCCATGGAGAACAGCCGGGAGAAGGTACTGCGGTCCGGGCCCGCTCCCGCGGCCGACGAGGGACCCACCGCCGGGCGGACGCCGGCCCGGCCGCGCGGTCGCCCCCGTTCCTTCGACCGCGAAGCCGCGCTCGAGAAGGCCGTGCTCGCCTTCTGGGAGCGCGGCTACGAGGCCACCTCCGTCGCCGACCTCACCCAGGTCATGGGCATCGGCGCGCCCAGTCTGTACGCGGCGTTCGGCGACAAGCGGTCGCTGTTCGAGGAGGTCGTCGGCGTCTACACCGACCGGTACGGGTCCTTCGGTGCGCGCGCTCTCGCCGAGGAGCCCACGGTCCGTGGCGCCTTCCAGCGCATGCTCCGCGAGGCCGCCGACCTCTACACGGCCCCCGGGCATCCGCACGGCTGTCTCGTCATCCACGCCGCCACCAACTGCACGACCCCCGAGGTCGAGGAGTCGCTCCGGGTGCGGCGCAACGAGGACATCGCCGCCTTCGAGAGCAGGGTCGGAGCCGGGATCGCCGCCGGTGAACTACCCGCCGGCACCGACGCCCGCGCGCTTGCCCGGTATGCCCGCGCGATCATCCAGGGCATGTCCCAGCAGGCGCGCGACGGCGCGAGCCGGGAGGAACTGGCGGCACTCGCCGACATGGCGATGTCGATCTGGCCCCGTGTGCGGGCCGACCGGGTCTACGCTGCCGGTGAGTCGTCGGGGGATGTCCGATAAAGAGACAACAACAAACATCCGCCAACTCATGGACACACGCCCTCGGACGCAGCACCATGGTTCCGGACATGGTCTAGTCCACCAGGGCCAGACACGGTGAGTACAGTGAGTCCCTCGTCGCGCGGGCGAGAGGACGTGACACACAGACCTCCGTCTTCCCCGCACAGGAAGGCGGACCGAGGATCCGGTGCTCTCTGCCCTGACTGCTCCGGCTCCTCGACCTTCGGCCGACCGGGACCGCACACCCCACGGCCGTTGCTGCTCCGGGCTGCGGTGCCGGGAGGGTTGAGGGTCCCTCCCAGGCGCCGCGGCCCGCGGGTGTCTGCGGGGCCGTTCACGGACCGTCACCGGCCGGATCGTCCAGGTCGGCTGATTTCGGTCGTTGCCCGAGCCCCCAGGTACCCTCGCTGACGTGCCCTCCATGAACGAACTGGTCCGCCAGCACACCGCCCTCAGCAACTCCGACCTGGAGTGGCTGCACCTGCTGGTGTCGGAGTGGCAGCTGCTGTCGGACCTCTCCTTCGCCGACCTGGTCCTGTGGGTGCCCACGCGCGACGGCACGCGGTATGTCTCGGTCGCCCAGATGCGTCCCAACACCGGCCCCACCTCGTACCAGGACGACATGGTCGGCCACCTCGTCCCGCGAGGCCGCCGCCCCATGCTGGACGCGGCCCTGGACGAGGGCCGGATCGTGCGCGAGGGGGATCCGGAGTGGCGCGAGGAGGTCCCGGTCCGGGTCGAGTCCATCCCCGTGCGGCGTGAGGGCCGTGTCCTCGGCGTCATCGCCCGCAACACCAATCTGCTGACCGTGCGGACGCCTAGCCGCCTGGAGCTGACCTACCTGCAGAGCGCCTCCGACCTCGCTCAGATGATCGCCGCGGGCTCCTTCCCCTTTCCCGACCAGCAGGTCGACATGGACGCCTCGCCGCGCGTCGGAGACGGGCTGATCAGGCTGGACGTGGACGGGGTCGTCCAGTACGCGTCGCCGAACGCGCTGTCGGCGTACCACCGCCTGGGCCTCGCGTCCGACCTCGTCGGCCAGCATCTCGGCAAGGCCACCGCCGAACTCGCCCCGACTCGGGGTCCGGTGGACGAGGCGCTCGTCAAGGTCGCCAGCGGCTGGGCGCCGCGTGAGTTCGAGATCGAGGCGCGCGACGGAGTGATCCAGTTCCGCGCGATCCCCCTCAAGCCGAAGGGCACACGTATAGGTTCGCTCGTCCTGCTCCGGGACGTCACCGAACTGCGGCGCCGTGAGCGCGAGTTGATGACCAAGGACGCGACCATCCGGGAGATCCACCACCGGGTGAAGAACAACCTTCAGACGGTCGCCGCTCTGCTCCGCCTCCAGGCCCGCCGTATCGAGTCCGAGCGGGGACGGGAGGCGCTCGAGGAGGCCGTCCGGCGCGTGGGCTCGATTGCGATCGTGCACGAGACGCTGTCCCAGAACCTGGACGAGCGGGTGGAGTTCGACGAGATCGCCGACCGGGTGCTCGCGATGGTCGCCGAGATCTCGCCCGGCACAGTGACCGGTCGGCGCAGCGGTCGCTTCGGGATCCTGGACGCCGAGGTCGCGACCCCGCTCTCCATGGTGCTGACCGAGATTCTGCAGAACGCCCTCGAACACGGCTTCCGGCAGGGCGACACCGGGACCGTCGAGGTCTCGGCGGTCCGTGGCGGCACGACGAAGGAAGCCCGCCTGCTGGTCACCGTCCAGGACGACGGGGTCGGCCTGCCCGAGGGCTTCGACCCGCACACGGCGGGCAACCTCGGCCTTCAGATCGTACGGACGCTGGTGGAAGGCGAGTTGGGCGGCACGTTCGACATGGTTCCGGCCCCGGAGCGCGGTACCCGGGTGATCCTGGACATCCCGGTGCGCTCGCAGAAGTGAGAGCCTCGCACGGGTGAGCGGCACCGGACAGCAATGAGCCCCGGACCACAAGTGGCCCGGGGCTAAAGCTCAGTTGTCAGCTATTGCTGCGCATCGTGGGTACTGCGCGCTGCGGCTCGGGGGCGGGAGATGCGTACTCGCTGTACGCGCCGCCAAGCTCAGGCTCGTACGGGGCGGGTGTGTCAGGCGGAGGCCTGACGGGCCCGGTTGCGGGCAGCGCGGCGCTTCATGGCGCGGCGCTCGTCCTCGCTGAGACCACCCCAGACGCCGGAGTCCTGCCCGGACTCGAGCGCCCACTGCAGGCACTGCTCGATAACCGGGCAGCGACGGCAGACGGCCTTGGCTTCCTCGATCTGCAGCAGCGCAGGACCAGTGTTGCCGATGGGGAAGAAGAGCTCGGGGTCTTCCTCGCGGCAAACGGCGTTGTGACGCCAGTCCATGGCTGCTACCTCTCCGTGGTATTACGTGCAGATTGCTTGTGAATGTGAACGCTTTCACGAATCCCTCAACAAGTGAAGGGCCGACCGTCAGACTCACTGACGTGGTCCTGTGGAATGAGGAGGGGTTCGGGCTCTCTGTGGGGCCGATGAAGCGGGCCGTCGCGAGCGCCACGTAGAGACTCGCAAACCTCAGCGGCGGATACAACCCCTTCCGGAAAGTTTTTTTTGATTCCTTGGTGTCGACTCGGTCACAGCCGTACTTCCAAAGGGTGGATCCTGGCCTAAACGTTCGAGTGAAAGGACTTTAGCCTCTTCTGCTCACACAATCACACGCAGTGCACGGCGTACGCCTGTGAACGTCACGCTCGTACGCAGTCCTAGGTGGTCGCCGTCCATCTGGAGGGGCAGGGGAACCTTCGAATGCAAGGTGAAGCCGCTCAGGTCGTGCAATGAGACCACGTGCTTGCCGCGGGGTCCTTGTTCGGGGGACGAAGCGAGCAACTGGGCCGCATACCGGGCAACGGAGACCGTCGACACGCGGCTGAGGCCGAGTACGTCGAGCCCGGTATCGAACGACGCCTTGGGTGACGCGTACACCGGACGATTGCCGAGGAACGTCCAGGGTGCCGTGTTGCAGATTATGGACAGGACGAGACCGGTGACCGGCTCCTCGCCGTCCCGCTCCAGGGTGATCGTTCCGTGCCTGCGGTTCGGTTCGTCCAGAAACTGACGCACCGTCTGGCGCAGATACAGGGCATGGGTCGAGCGCTTGCCCCGCTCCCGCTGCTGCTCCACCCGGCCGACCACACCCGCGTCGAAGCCGAGGCCGGCGTTGAAGGTGAACCAACGGGAGGGCACCGCCTCGTCCGGGGTGCCGGGGGTGCCGGCGGCGAGGCCGAGACCGACCGTGCGCTCGCGCTTCTTGTGCAGGGCGTCGAGGATCGCTCCGGTGGCCTCCACCGCGTGGTTGGGCAGTCCCAGGGCGCGGGCGAAGACATTGGTCGAGCCGCCGGGGACCACGGCGAGGAGGGGGAGCCGGTCGGGGTCGGGCCCATGGTGCAGCAGGCCGTTCACGACCTCGTTGACCGTGCCGTCGCCGCCGAGGGCCACCACCAGGTCGATGTCGTTGCTCTCCGCGGCCCGGCGGCCGAGGTCGCGCGCGTGCCCCCGGTACTCCGTGGTGACCGCCTCGAGCTTCATCTCGCTCGCCAGGGCGTGGATCAGAACGTCACGGGTGCGTGCGCTTGTGGTGGTGGCTGCCGGATTGATCACGAGAAGTGCACGCATAGGTTGCAGCGTACCTACTGGGGAGTACTCGGCCCAGACCGAGGTAGGGATCCGGTAAGAAAGGGGGCGCGGCCGGGGAGAAGGGGCCGGCGGTGGGGGTTCGCCCGACGGATACCCTTCAGGGGTGAGCGCTGAGCAGAACCCCACCCACCGGACCCCCGAAGCCGAGCCCCGTCCCGTGCGGCTGACCGCCGCCGCGGCGCTGGCCGGACTGGAAGGGCTCGCCCTGGTCGTCGCCGGGGTCTGGATTCTCGTCCTGGGCATCACGGGCTCGCCGGACGACCGTGAACAGGCCGTCACCGGCGGCGTCACCCTGATCGTGCTCGCGCTGCTGCCCCTGCTGGCCGCGCGCGGTCTGCTGCTGCGGCGCAGCTGGAGCCGGGGGCCCGCCGTCATCACGCAGATCATGGCGCTGCCCGTGGCCTACAACCTGCTCCAGGCCGACAGCATGGCGATCCCGTGCGGCATCGCGCTCGCGGCCGTCTCGGTGGTGGCGCTGGTGCTCCTTGTGAACCCCGCGACGACGCGGGCGCTGGGCATCCGGGGGCCAGGGAACGCACCGAACCAGAAGTAGACGGCTCGGTGTCGGCGTCCGCCGACCCAGGCACCGCAGGGGCGACCGGATTCCGGTCGCCCCTGCGTCACTCCTCGACCAGCAACTTCTCCCGCAGCTGCGCCAGCGTCCGGGCCAGCAGACGCGAGACGTGCATCTGCGAGATGCCGACCTCCTGCGCGATCTGCGACTGCGTCATGTTCCCGAAGAAGCGGAGCAGCAGAATCCGCTTCTCTCGCGGCGGAAGGTCCTCGAGCAGCGGTTTCAGCGATTCCCGGTACTCGACACCCTCCAGCGCCTCGTCCTCCGCGCCGAGGGTGTCCGCGACCGCGGGGGACTCGTCGTCCGTGTCCGGGACGTCCAGGGACAGCGTCGAGTACGCGTTCGCGGACTCCAGGCCCTCCAGGACCTCCTCCTCCGAGATGGCCAGCTTCTCGGCCAACTCGTGCACCGTGGGGGAGCGGCCGTGCTGCTGGGAGAGCTCGGCCGTGGCCGTCGTCAGGGCCAGGCGCAGTTCCTGCAGACGCCGCGGCACCCGTACCGCCCACCCCTTGTCGCGGAAGTGGCGCTTGATCTCGCCGACGACCGTCGGGGTGGCGTATGTGGAGAACTCGACTCCGCGCTCCGGGTCGAAGCGGTCGACCGACTTGATCAGACCGATCGTGGCGACCTGGGTCAGATCGTCCAGGGGCTCGCCCCGGTTGCGGAAGCGGCGCGCGAGGTGCTCGACGAGCGGCAGGTGCATACGGACCAGCTGGTTGCGCAGCTCCGCGTACTCCGGGCTGCCCTCCTTCAGCTTGCGCAGCTCGACGAACATGGCCCGCGCTCCGGTGCGGTCCTGTGTGTCGTGCTGGGCACCGCCCGGCACGCTCTGCTCGGCGTTTCGCTCGTGCTCGCTCATCGTCCCGCCCGTCACCCTTCCCCAGGCTGTCGGCTCCTCCCTCACCCTCGACTTCGCTCGAGCGGAGGGACCCCTATGAGCCGGGGAGGCCCCACTTACTCCGGACGACGTGCTCCGCGGGGCGGCATCTGCGCCCGTCCGACCGCCGCCCCGGAGGGGAAGCGCCTCGTCCGCCGCGGCCGATCCCGCCTGCGGGGGCGCCGCGACCGCCGAAGCCTCGTCCTCCGGGTGCGCACGGGCCTGTTCGGGGATGCCGTCCACGCCTTCCGTCATGCGCCGCGACCCGCTCGGGTCGCCGCCGTTGCCGGCAGAGAGTTCCCGTGCGCCGCGCTCTTCGTCCCGCACCGGTCCGTCCCCGTTCGTCACGCCGGCCCGGGTCCCGCGCCGCGCTGTTTGTAGAGGCTGATGGACACGGTCTTGTCGTCGGCGACCGCGGAGGAGACCTTGCCGGCCAGGGCCGCCAGAACGGTCCACGCGAAGGTGTCCCGTGAGGGAGCGTGACCGTCCGTGGTCGGAGCCGAGACGGTGACCTCGAGCGAGTCGTCGATGAGCCGGAAGACACAGCTGAGCACCGATCCCGGCACGGCCTGCTGCAGCAGGATCGCGCAGGCCTCGTCGACGGCGATGCGCAGGTCCTCGATCTCGTCGAGGGTGAAGTCCAAACGGGCCGCGAGACCGGCCGTGGCCGTGCGCAGCACCGACAGGTAGGCACCCGCTGCCGGCAGCCGGACTTCCACGAAGTCCTGGGTCGCGGGGTCGCCTGCGATCTGGGACACCCTCACCTCCAAGGTGGTACAAGCTCTTTCGGGGCCGAGGGTCGCCCCCCGGGGTAACGCTCTACGTGGTTCAGCGGTGACGCTATCGCGCTATCGGCTTTCCTGTCCCCGGGGCCCCGACCCCCTGCTGTCACTCATGGTAAACCCATGAATACGCACAGTGGCTAGAGGTCTGCGGGCCCAAATGGGAAGAGCATGCGCCGGTTTGACGTACCCAGACGTCAGACCGCCGAACCGTCCGGATCCAGAGTCACACGAGCGGGGATCCTCCGGTCACACGAGTACATGGTCGACAAAGCACCAGCGCCAGTTCTCGCCCGGCTCGAAGGTGCGCATCACGGGGTGGCCGCTGTCGCTGTGGTGCGACGTCGCGTGCCGCAGGGGCGAGGAGTCGCAGCAGCCCACGTGCCCGCACTCCAGGCACAGCCGCAGCTGCACCGGGTGCGTGCCGGCGGCGAGGCACTCCATGCATGTCTCGCTCTGGGGCTCGGGCTCCGGGTGCGGCAGCGCGCCGGCGTGCGTGCACTGTTTCATGATGGCCAGGTTACGACGGGTCCGCGCGAAGCCGCGCGGAGAGCGGGGCGGGCAGGGCCGGGAAGCCGTGGGGACGACGAGGGCGGGCGAGAGACGATGAATGTGTTGCCATTGCTGTTGCTGGTGGCCGGAAGTGCCGCCGTGGCCGGGACGGCGCGGCGCACCCCGGTGCCCGCGCCTCTGCTGCTGGTCGCAGCGGGTCTCGCGGTCTCGTACCTGCCGGGGGTGCCCGAGTACGCCCTGGATCCCGAGATCGTGCTGCCTCTGGTGCTGCCCCCGCTGCTGTACACGGCGGCCACCGACAGCTCGTACCTGGATCTGCGGGCGCAGATGCGGCCCGTGGCCCTGCTGTCCGTCGGCTACGTGCTGTTCGCGACGCTCGTGGTGGGCTGGGCGGTGTACCTGATCGTGCCGGGCATGCCGCTGACCGCCGCCTTGGTGCTGGGCGCGGTGGTCGCACCGCCGGACGCGGTCGCGGCGACGGCGGTCGCGCGGCGGGTGGGGCTGCCGTCGCGGATCACCACGATCCTGCAGGGCGAGTCGCTGGTGAACGACGCGACCGCGATCACCGCCTACAAGGTGGCCCTCGCGGCCGCGGTCGGCGAGGGTGCGACCTGGGCGGGCGGGCTGCGGGAGTTCCTCGTGGCGGCGATCGGCGGTGTGGCGGTCGGTCTGGTGCTCATGATGCCGATCCACTGGTTGCGTACGCACCTGAAGGAGGCGCTGCTGCAGAACACCCTCTCCTTGCTGATCCCGTTCGTCGCCTACGGCGCCGCGGAGTGGGTCCATGCGTCCGGGGTGCTCGCCGTGGTCGTCGTCGCCCTCTACCTCGGCTACCACAACTGGCAGGTCGACTTCGCGACCCGGCTCCAGGAGGAGGCGGTGTGGAAGATGGTCGCCTTCGTCCTGGAGTCGGCGGTGTTCGCGCTGATCGGCCTGCAACTGCCGGTCGTCCTGAGAGGACTCGGCCCGTACGAGGGCACGCGCGCCGCCTGGTATGCGGTGGCCGTGTTCCTCGTGGTCGTCCTGGCGCGGTTCGTGTGGGTGTATCCGGCGACCTTCCTGCCGCGGGCGCTGTTCAGACGCATCCGGGAGCGCGAGGAGCGTCAGACGTGGCAGGGGGCGTTCATCATCGGCTGGGCCGGGATGCGGGGCGTGGTCTCGCTCGCGATCGCCTTCTCGATCCCCCGGACGATGCACGACGGCAGCGCCTTCCCCTTCCGCAACCTGATCCTCTTCCTGACCTTCACGACGGTGATCGGCACGCTGGTGGTGCAGGGGCTGACCCTGCCCCCGCTGATCCGGTTGCTGCGGCTGCCGGGGCGTGACGTGCAGGCGGAGACTCTCGCGGAGGCCAACGCGCAGGCGCAGGCGTCCCGCGCGGCCGAGACATGCCTCGACGCGCTTCTCGACGACGAGCGCAACGCCCTGCCACCGCCGCTCGCCGACCGTCTGCGCGCGGTACTGGAGCGCCGGCGCAATGCGGTCTGGGAGCGGCTCGGGTCGGTGAACCCGATCACCGGCGAAACGCACGACGACACCTACCGGCGTCTGTCCCGTCAGATGATCGGCGCGGAACGGGAGGTCTTCGTGAGGCTCCGCAACCACCGCTACATCGACGACGAGATGCTCCGTACGTTGCTGCGACGGCTGGACCTGGAGGAGGCGGCGGCCTTCCGGGAGACCATGTGAGCCGGTCCGCG
>NZ_JAYWVC010000530.1:0-1685 GCF_036281785.1 Streptomyces chiangmaiensis
AGAGGCACTCGGATACGCAGCAAGCAGGATGCGGCCCGCCCGCGGCGGTCAGCAGTAAGGGGGCTGGTTGGTCAGGGAGGCGGCCACTCGCATCCACACGCCGAACAGCCGATAGAGGTCGGGCGGTGTGCCCTGCGCCTGGACGGTCCGACTGTCTGCCGACGTGACGCCTGGAATGCCCAGGAGCGTCGAGGCAATCGAAGCCGACTGCCAGCGGACCGTGAGGGTGGAGGGGGCCGCTGCGACGGCTGGAGCCTTCGGCGGTACCGCAAGACTGGCGGCGACCACCTTCTCGATGGCCGCACGTGCTTCCTCCGACGGCCGCAGATCTGCCGAGAACCGGTCCCGCGCATACTTCACTGCCACGGTCCTCACCGAGGCGTCCCATTCCGTCATCTGTGCAGGCACAGTCGTCACCAGTCAGGACCGTCACCGGAACACCGATGGCGGCCGCGGTGGCATGGGCCAGGCCGATCTCACCCACAGGCCGGCCGTCCAGCCACATGTCTTCGATCTCGTGCCCCATGAAGCTGTGGCTCAGTACGCCGAGCGCACCGGCCCGTGAGTGGTAGCCGACGAAAACCGCAGCGTCGTGCTCGGGAGCGAGGCCTTCGAGCATGAGCATCTGCTTGGGTTTGCCGCGAATGAGGCGCGCTGCTGGGTGCAGTGCCTCGGGCAGGAGGTTGCGCATCGGGCCGTGCGCGTCGTTGACGGTGATGTCGGTGGCACCGGCCGCGACAGCACCACGGATCGCAGCGTTGACGTCCTCTGCCATCATCAGCCGTCCACGCTCATAGTCCCGGCCGCCAGGCTGGACATCGTCGGCATCCACCAGCCCGGTGATGCCCTCCATGTCCACACTGATGTAGATCCGCACTGCGCAGTCTCCTCAATCTTGATCGTTTCAGGAGACGTTCGCCGTTCTTGCTCTGGTTCCTTCACCAGCTCACGATCATCCTGTTCCCGCCGGGACCAGCAGGCTCGTCAGCTCAGCTGGACGGCATGACCGGGGACCGCGAGCCGAGTCACTGCTCTGCGTCCCGGGCATGGACCGCTCTACCTCGGTGAACCCCAGCTTTGCCTCGAGGCGCATCGAACCGAGGTTGGCGGTCTGGGTGCGGAGCACCGGCTCGCCGGGAAGGACGCCGTCGAACCAGTCGAGTGCCGCCGCGCACGCCTCGCCGGCGTATCCGAATCCCCACGCTCGCGGCAGGAACATGTAGCCGAGATCGACCTTCCCCGCAGCAGCCGGGCGGTGCTCTCCCGAGCAGGATCTGGCCGGTCATCGCTCCATCGCCTCGGACCTGCGGAGCAGGAGCCTTTCGGTCCTGATCGAGGCAGGTGGCCAGGCGACGGATCCAAGGTCAGTCCTGGTGGGCAACCCATCGTACGTCTGCGAGGCTGATCCGAAGGAGACGACCTCAGAGGTCGTCTCACGTGGCAAGTTTCGCGAGCTTCTTGTAGCAGGTCAGGGCGGCGGTCATGGCCAGGCCTCGGCTCTGCCAGTCGTTGCGGACCATGTACCGGATCTTGAAGCCACGAGCAGCCCATGGCAGGCTCATGCTGCATGATCGATAAATTCGCGAAGGACAACCTGCACGAGAGACTGCGGCGGGACCGCGAGGCGCTGCTATGGAAACTCGACGGCTTGTCCGAATACGACGCCCGCAGACCTTTGACAGCGA
>NZ_JAYWVC010000531.1:0-1678 GCF_036281785.1 Streptomyces chiangmaiensis
AGCGAGTGCGGCGACGCAGCCAAGTGGCGCTGTTCCAGGGCGAATTCACCCGGCCCAGCGCCCACGGCGGCGCTGCTGTCGGGAGACTCTCGCGGCGCCCGCCAGGTCCTCATCCGCGCGTCCTCGCGCAGCCCACGTTGACCGCACGGGGAAAGGGCCTGTTGAGCGGCATCGACCGACATCAAACCGACCCTGACCTGGGGCTTTATGTCTTTCGAAGCTGTCAGGGCCTTTCCCGCTTACTCAGCGTAAAATCCCTGGAAAGTCCCCGGGACAGAGCTGAAAGTCCCTGAAAAGTCCCTGGGAAGTCCCTGGTTCGGAGCGGCCCGACCAACGCTTGCGAGCCCCACACCGGTGTCGCGGGCTTACTGGAATCGAACCCGAGACCTAGGCATTACGAGGGCCTGCAAGATCGTGACGGATGATGATTCATGATCACACATGATCCGATTTTGCCTGGTCAGCTGCTTGTCGGCATCGACCGGCATGACGGCCGGTCCAACAGGTGCTGACACGTCCGCTCACGCAGCGCTCACACACATCGCCTGCCTCCCGCTCGGAGCCTGCTTCCTGGCGGAACTGCCCGCCGTCCACTGCGAGATGCCCGGCCGCGGCCGCTCGGCTGCCGAGAGACCGTTGGTCCGACACGCTCGAACGTCTGCGGGACGAACCGAGCCAACCCCTCAACCTGGATCCGTCGGACTGATATCCGGTGATCATTTCGGAGTGCTTGCGTGCCGGATTTCCGCGGCGGGGCGTGGGGGATCGCCGGGTGGCCGGCCCGGTGGCGGGGGCCTCCGAGGTCCTTCGGTCGTGGGTGGGCGGGTCGGTCGGCGGGTCAGGTTTGCAGTCGGCAGCCGACGGCGGTCCACAGGGTCTCGAAGGCGTCCTGCCAGGGCCAGCGTTCGGGCAGATGGAATGTCAGGGTGCGTCCGCCTGAGGCCAATCGGGCTGGGACGGCGACCAGTTGGTGGCGGATGGTGCCGGTGCGGGCCCGCACGTGGAACGCGGAGGCCAGGCAGCCCAGGGCCCGGGTGAGGTTGTGCGCGAGCGCGGCCAGAGTGAGCCAGGCTGTCGCCGTGTGCGAGACCCTGGCCCGCGATCTGCGGATGCGGCCGGACGGGCGGCGGCGCATCACCCAGCCACGGGTGCGGGACATGGTGCTGTCCAAGGTCGTCGCGGCCACCGACCTGCCGCTGGTCGACCTGACGGACAACGCCCATCTGGCGGCGGTCCACCAGGACATCTGGCTCGTCCAGGCCCCCGCACCGGACTACCCGCGCACCCGCCGCTGGGACCTCCTGGATCCGCGGCCAGGCCGACTGGGCCGTGGGCATCCGCTGGCCGTCGCGTCAAGACTCCGGCGTAGTGTCCGGCGAGGTCTGCGTCCTGTACGAACGCGAGGACGTCCCCGCCCTGCTCAAGCCGTCGTCGGAAGCCCTGCTGGAGCTGAACACCCCGGCGGGCCGCGACTACGTGAACAACCTCCTCGCGCCACTGCGCATCCGGGTCGAACACCCCCGCAAGCGAGGGTGAGAACGCGACCTCACCCCACAGTGAGAGGCAGCACCACTCATTGAGCCTTTCCCGGTAACCGCTCGTCGCTCGCTGTGATCGCTGGGCTGTGCTGCGTGCCCCTGCTGTGCCCAAGTCCGGGCAACCGTAAGGCCCCTGGTAA
>NZ_JAYWVC010000532.1:0-1674 GCF_036281785.1 Streptomyces chiangmaiensis
GCTGGCGGAGCGCAGGGTTGTAGTCGGCCTCGCGGGCGCGTTGCTTGTCGTAGTAGCGGCGGGCGCCTGGTGAGGCGCGCAGGGCGGAGAACGCCTGGGCCTGCAGGGCGTCGGCGAGGCGGTTGTTGCGGACGTAGCGGGCTTGGACGGTGTGGCTCTTGCCGGAGGCCCGGGTGATCGGGCTGGTGCCGGCGTAGTTCTTGCGGGCCTTCGCGGACGCGTAGCGGGTGGGGTCGTCCCCGAACTCGGCGAGCACCCGGGCGCCGGTGATCTGTCCGATGCCTGGCATCGAGAGGTAGATCTCAGCGTCCGGGTGCGCTCGAAAATGGGCCTTCACCTGCTCCTCCATCGCGGCTATCTGCTCGTTCAGCGCGATGATCACGCGGGCGTGGGCGGCGGCGGTGGCCGCGTAGGCGGCGGTGACCGGCTCGGGAAGGCCGAGCTGTTCCTCGCGCAGCGCGGCCTGAATCGTGGCCGCTTTCGCGTCCCGGTTCTGCCGACGGGCGCGGGCCAGGACGGCGGTGATCTGCGTGCGGGTCAGCTTCGCCCCGGCCGCCGGTGTAGGCGCCTTGATCAGCAGTTCCAGCGCGTCCGTGCTGGTCAAAGCGATGTCCGCGTAGGCGTTCAGGGCGGCGGGGAAGTATTCGCGCAGCGTGCTGCGCAGCCGTTGGAAGGTGCGGGTGCGTTCCCAGATCAGGGTCTGGTGGGTGCGGGCGACGACCTTGACGGCCTGGGCCTGCTCGCTGTCCCCGGACACCGGGCGGAGCTGGGCCCGGTCGATGCGGACCATGTCCGCCAGTGCGTGCGCGTCGCCCTTGTCGCTCTTGGCTCCGGAGGAGGCGTACCGCTCCTTGAACCGGGCGACCTGCCGGGGGTTGATCGCATAGACCTGGTAGCCGGAGGCGATTAGGGCCTGCACCCACGAGCCGCGGTCGGTCTCGATCCCGACCACGACCTCGGCGGCATCCAGGTCCCCGCCGCCGTGCTTCGCGAGGAGCTCGTGCAGCTTCGCGATGCCCTCCACTCCCTCGGGCAGCCTCGTGGCGGCCAGCTTCCGGCCCGCCTCGTCCTGGACCTCGACGTCATGGTGGTCTTCGGCCCAGTCATCGCCGATCAGCAGCAACTCGTCCTCCTGGTCAGGTACTTCGCTTCCCTTGCAGCCTGCGGAAGGCGCGGCGCGCGGCCTAATGGATTCAGTGCTCACGCCCCATCGGGCGGGCACGCCACCCCATGAGCGGTCTGGCCTCCCGGCCGACCAGCAGGGGCACGGTCTCAACCCAGAACTCCAAGGGTTCCGGCGGCGGTAGTGCTCACCTGCTGGCGGCTACGGCACCGAGTCTCTCCGACCCGGCAAGTCCCATTAGGCGGCGTGAGCGGGAGAGCCAGCTCAGCGTTCGCTCCACCACCCATCTGCGGGCCAGTACGACAAATCCGCGTTGTCCGCCAGATCGGCGCACGACCTCGATCCGGACTCCGTGGCGGGCGAACGCCTTCGCCAGCGCCGGACCCTGGTAGGCGCTGTCGACCCACACCAGTTTCAGCAACCGGCCCGGCTCGTCCATGAACGTCTCCAGCAGTGCGGGGGCGGCCTTGGAGTCGTGAACGTCCGCTGTGGTCACGGTCACCTCCAGGAGCAGGCCCTCGGTATCGGTCAGGATGTGACGCTTGCGCCCA
>NZ_JAYWVC010000533.1:0-1673 GCF_036281785.1 Streptomyces chiangmaiensis
AGAAGCTGTTGTCTTTCCGGACGTGAGGGCTGCGTTTTCGCTGGTGGGGCATAGGGTCGGTGGTCTGGTGGGAGTGACGGCTTGTCATGTCGTCGCTGCTGTGGGGGGCGTGGATGCCGTCGGTGGTCGGGCTGCTGGAACAGCGCGAGCTGGGTGCTCGCCGTCGGGTGGACGAGCTGCGGGAGGAGGCCGACCGTATCCAGGCCGAGCTGGCCGTGGCCGAGCGGGAATGGCAGGAGTGGGCCATTGCCCGCTCGCGGGTCGGCGAGGTGCTGGCCCCAAAGAACGAGACGGGGCAGGACCACACCCAGGTCGACCGGGCTGTGCAGGCTGCCGGGAGACAGGGCGCAACAGCGCCGAAGGCGGCGAAGCCGAAGGCGCAGGTGCCGATGTGGCGCGAGGGGCTTGACTGGTCGGCGCTGTCGGTGGACTACCAGCGCATCCTGCAGGTGGCGGCCGACCGGGCCCGGCTCGGGCAGGGACCGGTGACCTGCCAGGAGATGGCCGCCGAGTTCGGCATGGACGTGGTGCCGGCGCGGGTGGAGGCGTTGCGGTCGAAAGCGAAGCGCCTGGTCGCGCGGAGCTGGCTGGCCGAGACGGCGCCGGGCCGCTTCACGCCCGCGCGGGGCGTGGCCCAGCCAGGCGTCGGCTCATGACCATGGTCATCGACCACAGGATCATCGCCTCGGCACTGGTCGTGCGCCGCTCATAGTCGCGGGCCAGGCGGCGGGTGCGCATCAGGTGGGCGAAAAGACGCTCGACGATCCACCGCTTGGGCAGCACGACGAAGCCTTTCTGGTCGTCGCTGCGCTTGACGATCGCCAGCACCAGCGCGAAGGAGGCCAGGCAGTGCTCGACGAGGCTGCCGGTGTAGCCGCCATCGGCCCAGATGAGGGCCAGGCGGTGATGCGCGTCGGCCACCCGCGCCAGCAGGACCTGCGCGGCGGTGCGGTCGCCGATATCCGCGCTGGTGACCATCACACCCAGCAGCAGACCGAGGGTGTCGACCACGACGTGCCGCTTGCGCCCGTTGATCAGCTTGCCGCCGTCAAAGCCGCGGCTGTCCGCGCCGACGACGGCATCCGCCTTGACCGACTGCGAGTCGATCACCCCCGCTGACGGCTCCACATCCCGGCCCAGCTTCTCGCGCATCCGCGCGCGCAGCCGGTCGTGGAACTCCTTGACCAGGCCATGGTCGCGCCAGCGGCGGAAAAAGGCGTACACCCGGTCCCACGGCGGGAAGTCCACCGGCATGGCACGCCACTTGATGCCGTTGTCGACCAGGTAGCGGATCGCATCGAGCACCGCCCGGTGGCAGTACCCTTCCGGCTGCCCGCCACGGCCGCGCATCCAGCCCGGCACCGGCAGCAGCGGCCTCACCTGCGCCCACTCGGCGTCCGTCATGTCCGTCGGATACCGGCGCCCACGCACCCCATGGTCGGCGGCGTTTCCGAACCGGTGAGCCAGACAGTCACACTCCAGAGGGACCGAAGTGGACTGCCACGGCATCGACACGGAAGACTGCGGCACCGGGGCCTCCTGCTGCTCGGTGATTAGACACCAACGAGCTGTTCAGGAGGCCCCACTCGTATGCGCCGAGCGCCCCGCGACCACCCGATCGAGACTCCCGTTCGAAGCACATCTCTCAAGATCGGAAAGACAACAGCTTCTAA
>NZ_JAYWVC010000534.1:0-1640 GCF_036281785.1 Streptomyces chiangmaiensis
CTTCTCGTCCACGACGGCCTGGGCGTTGTATGCCTGAATGTAGGCGCCGTCGCTGTTCTTCATGATCCGCGAGTTGGGGTCGGTGAAGTTGGCCTGCGCTTTGGGCTTGGGACGGGCCTTCGCGGCAGCCTGCTGCCCGGCGTCGGTGACGGCTTGCTCGTCGCTGGTGCCGGCGCCCTCCTGGCGGCGGCGTTCCTTGTCCTCGGCGTGGCGGCGAGCCTTGTCAGCGGATTCGGCCTCGATCTGCGCGCCTGCGGCCTGCAGCCGGGCCAGGCGCTTCTCGCGGCGGTCCAACTCGGTAGGCAGATCGGTGTTCTTGCCGTCGATGCCGAAGGTCCGGTCCTCGGCGGTGTCGGCGGCCTCGGCGTCTGCGAGCAGGGCGGCGGCCTGGGCCTCCAGAGCGGCGATCTCGGCCTCGATCCGCTCCTCCTTGTTGACCAGGCGGCCGTAGCTCATCGTCTTGTGCTTGGAGGCGTTCGCTTCGACCTTGGTGCCGTCCAGGGCAACGCGGCCCATCTTGACCATGCCGAGCTTCTGAGCGAGGTGCAGCGACTGGGTGAACAGGTCCCCGAGGGCGTCCAGTTGACGGCGGCGGAACCGCGAGTTCGAGCGGAAGCCTGGGGCCTGGTCAGCGGCCAGGAACTGGAACGCGATGTCGTCGGCGTACTTGCGCTCGATCGCCCGCGAGGAGCGCACCCCTATGGTGTAGCCGTAGATCAGCAGGCGCAGCATCAGCCGCGGGTCGTAGGGCGGGTAGCCGCGCTTGTCGGTGTAGTCGGCCAGGATCGGCCCCAGGTTCAGCACGTCGTCGACCGGGTCGGCGACGAACCGGGCGAGGTGGTCCTGGGGCAGCCGGCAGTCGTCCAGCGACGGGGGCAGCAGCAGGACGTGGTGCGGGTAGAACGCCCTGAACCGCTTGTCCACCCCCACCGGACCGCCCTGCGGCTGCTGCTTTTCCACCGGCTCGACCTCGAACAGCCCATCCCCACCGCGCATACCGCGATTCTTCCGTGCCTACGATCATCAACCGGAGGTAGGGCGCTGCCCGGTCGGATAATCCAAGTGCGGTCTGGTCGCCCCACGTGATACTCCTCCCTGCCATGAGTGATCTTGTGACAGCGCGGCTCGTGCTTCATCCGATGAGCGTCAGCGAGGCTGAGCGAGTGGTGGCGGGCGAGTCGGATAGCGGTGCCCGATGGGCGCCCGGATACCCCACTGATGGGGACGTGTCCGCCGCCAGGCGCTTCCTGGGCACCTGCGCGAACACCGGTGACCCCCAACCGTTCGGTAACTATGAGATCCGTCGCCGCGAGGACGGTCAGGCGATCGGCGGCCTGGGCTTCCACGGACCTGCGGACGAGAACGGCAGCGTCACGATCGGCTACGGCCTCATCCCATCAGCGCGAGGCAAGGGATACGCCTCCGAAGCCCTCCGCGGACTGCTGCTGTTCGCGCAGGCACGCGGCGTCACCTGCGTGAAAGGCGACGCCGACCACGACAACATCGCGTCCCAGCACGTCATGATGGCAGCCGGCATGCGGCCGGCCGGACAAGATGAACGCGTCAGATACTTCGAGATCGTCTGGACCGACACGACAGCGAATACTGACCCACGCTCCCAGTGAGGCCAGCCTCGGATT
>NZ_JAYWVC010000535.1:0-1638 GCF_036281785.1 Streptomyces chiangmaiensis
AGACGCGCGCCTGCCCGCCGTGATGGCCGCCCTCGACAGCGAGGACAGCAAAGAGGGAGTGCTCGCCTTCCAGGAGAAGCGCGCCCCCGTGTGGACAGGACGCTGACGACCGCCCCCGACGCCGGCGGCCGGCGCAGCACCGGCACGGCCCGGCTCAACAGGCCCGGGCCGAACAGGCCCGGCGCTCGCGTCCTGCGCGCCGGTAGCGGAGCCGGGTGTCGGAAAGCCGCCGACGCCCGGCCGTGCCGTTGAACACCGCACGGCCGCCGCAGCACGGGAGTCACTCGCGCCGCACGTTCATGATCAATGTCGGTGAGAAGTGTGTTCTGGCACAGATCTTGGGGAGCGATCACGGATCGTGGCGATGCACGAAGTGCCGAGGTCAGCGGGCCCCCGTACGTTTCGGCTGACCGCCCGGCCGGGCGGCGAGGAGGGGTGAAACATGAAGTGGGGCTGGCAGCCGGGCCTGAGGCCACCTGGTACCTGGAGACGGCTTTCACGCCCGGCGCTCACCTGGGGACGGTGTACGACGATCCCACAACGCCCGTCGTTGTGACGAGCATCGAGGAGGTGACCACCATGCGTGTGCCCAGCGGCCGTCTTGTTGTCGATGCGCCGTGGGACGACGACGACACCTGGAGGTATGAGCAAGGGGTGCCGACGAGGCCCCCGCGGGAGCTGGCGGTACGCATTCCCCCGGGCGTCTACCGAGTGGAGATCGCGTGGACGGCGGGCCCGTACGAGTTCTTCGGCGAGCACTTCGATGGCGTCGAGTGCACCGCGACTCGCTTGCGCATCAGCGACGCCCCTGTGATCGGGTGGGAAATGGGCCTGGGTGTCGACGACGACATCGACCGGCTTCCGCCGGGCAAGAATCCCCGGTTCGGCGCCGACCATAATGTTGGCTGCTTCGCCGACGCCAGCGCGTGGACGGCCTTGTCCGCGCCATTTCGCACATGTGTGGATGGCCGTTGGGAGCCGCGTGGAAGCGGGGGCGCAGTCAGGCGGCATCGTCTGGTTGGGGCGGACCAAGACCGGCGACGTGGCCGCGATCGTCGTCACCAGTGGCATGGCCGGCGCCAAAGCGTGACATAGCTGCCGCCTCTCCCTGTCCTGCAAGTCGCGTGGCGGACATGGATGACCGCTTTCACCCGTACGGGCATTCCTGCGCTTCGCGACGGCCTTATTCCTTCCTGAAAGCAAGCAGCGGGGAAGGATTGAGGTATCGGAACGCGTCAGGGCCGCACCCGGACCTCGGGTGCGGTCCCATGCCCAGGTTCATCCGGGCGATGGGTCAGTTCTCCGAGGGGACGCGGGCGGTGATCTCCCGCGCCATCCGGCCCGCGTCGGCCGGCATCGGGCCGCCCGCCTCAGGTGAACCGGCGAGGTCAAAACAACAAGCTAAGCATCTCTCGGTAGTTCTTGTTCGGCCCAGACGGACTTGCCGCCGCCCGTTGTGCTGCGGCATCCCTGTCGCTGGGAAAGCTGGGCGACGATGCTGAGGCCGCGGCCGGACTCGTCGAGGCTACGGGCCTGTCGCCGATGGGGGCTGGCATCTGAGACTTCGCAGGTCAGAACCTGGTGCTGGATCAGGCGCAGACGGATGGGGCCTGTGGCGTGGCGGACGGCGTTGGTGAA
>NZ_JAYWVC010000536.1:0-1633 GCF_036281785.1 Streptomyces chiangmaiensis
GATCATCAGCGTATCTGATCAGGACCGGGGAGCCCGGCACCGCGCTTCCGGCATCACGATGCCCGGCGGGGTGGTACCGGACCCCGGCGGCCTGCTCCATCCCATGCAAGGCCACGTTCATCAACGCGGGGCTGATCACGCCGCCTTGAGGGGTCCCCTCGTCGGTGGGGGTGAACCAGCCGTGTTCGACCACACCGGCCCTCAGCCACCGCGCGACCAGACCCCGGGCGGGGAACGTGCCGAGCGAGGCTAGAAGGTGATCATGGTCGATTTTGTCGAACGCCGCCGCCAAGTCCGCGTCCAGCACCCATGGCCGTTTGCAGCGTGCGCCACGGGTGGTCACATAGATGGCCTGGATCGCGTCCTGACAGCCACGGCCGGGCCGAAATCCATAGGATCTCGACTCGAACCGTGCCTCCCACTCGGGCTCCAACGCGTTCGACGCCAGGGCTTGAAGGCTCCTGTCGGCGATCACGGGAATCCCGAGGCCGCGCCGACGCCCGTCGGGCTTCGGCACGTACACCCGCTTGACAGGCTTGGGCTTCCACGCGGCGGCACGGTGCTGTATCCAGTCGGCCAACTCGGCCTTGCCCTGGGGCAGCAGCACCACCCTTCCGTCGACGCCCGCTGTCGCGCGGCCAGCGTTGACCTCCGTGACCCGGCGTACGCTCAACAGCGTGTTCGCGCGGGAACGGAGCATCAACTTCTGGAGATTGCGGACCCTCTTCAGGTCCCCTGCCTGCGATGCCGCGAAGATCCTCTGCCGCAGACGCCGTACGTCGTCCTCAACCTGCCGCCAATCGATCGCGGTCCAGTCGATGACTTCGTCCTCGGGTCCGTTCACCACGCCGACGGCAGACGCGACGGTCTGTGCCGCCCCGTCCGTCGGTGCCGCCGTGGTGTCCAACTTGTCCCTCGGTTCCGGTGTCGTTGTTCATCGAGTCCTCGCAGGCTCACCCGATCCACGTCAGCGCCCTTTCGGGCCGGGGCAGGTGCCCCTATCCGGCCAGTTATGCGGGAGCCGCCGGGGGAGGTCCCGGCTCGCGGCCCCGGTTTTCTGTTGCCTTTCGGCCACCGGCATTCGCTTCTTGGATCATCCTGCGCCCGCTGGGGAGTTGGGCCTTCCTCACGGTCGGCTTACCAGGCGAACCCGCCGCCTGGACCCCATCGGGGTTGTTGTGTTGCACATGAGTAAGACGCGACCGGGCAGGACGCCCCCTTTACTCCGAGGACGGCGGTGCGCTCCCGACCAGCAACTACGCTCTGGCCGGCGCCTGCCGCTTTCCAGCGGCCAGTCCCTGCGGCCCCGCTGGAACATCCCACCGGCGGGGGTCACTGTCACGAAGCCTCATCGGAGGTTCACTTGCGTTCGCCCATCACCCCGCTCGGCCTGGATGGCCGCACGGGGCCGGGAACAGCCGATTCAGTGTTCCCGCCGGTCTTCTCCTTGCCTGTAACCCCCGGGTGGAACAAGGGCCCTTGGGCTTCTTCCCCGGGCTTCGCACCTCGCAGTTACCCGCGACGCACGCCGAGGCGGAGACGGGCCATGCGCACTGGCCCGGGTACTACACCTTCGGCATCAGCCGAACTCCATCAGTGCCTCCCACTTCGCTCAAGCACCCTCACATCGCAC
>NZ_JAYWVC010000537.1:0-1620 GCF_036281785.1 Streptomyces chiangmaiensis
CGACAGCGTACGGAGTCAAGCTGACCGGCTGCAGGGGGCGTTGTCAGTGACGGCAGGTAGCTTTGATGTGATTGCCGATCCGGCGCATGCCCGGACAGATCTCCGCACGCTGGGAGTCAAGAAGGAGGTGGGAACGTCCGTGAGCACGGGCCTGCTTGATGCGGCGCCCGCTTCCGATGTTGTGCCCGGTCGCCGGTTCCGGGGTAAGAACAAAGGCGACCGCTGGAAGCGCGGCGAGGACACCGAGCCGGTGGTCATCCGCCTGCCGTTGGACGTCCACCGTCTGGAGGACCTGCAGCGTGTGGAGAACCTGTACTCGGCGATGTGGGCGGTCAAGCGTGCCCTGCAGCGCGACGCTCGCGCCGCAGTCGACGCGTACTGGGCCGGCGACGTGCGCCGGGAAACGGACGCGAAAGCGTGGCGGCAGGCGTTGGGCTTGTCCCGTGAGGGGATGGAACGCCGCGGCTACCGGCACATGGAGAGGTCCAAGCACCTCAGCCACCACGTGACGAAAGCGCTGGTGATGCATCAGGCCGACGAGGTGTGGGAAGGCATCGCCCGCCACCTGTTCCCGGATTCGACCGGACGCAGGTTCGGCCGGCCCAAGACCGGGAGCTGGTGGGACTACACCCGGATCCCTGGCCGCGCCCGGTCGCATACGACCGCGCGAAAGTGGGAGACGTTCCGCCTCCACGGCACCCTCGCCGGACATCTCGCCGCCTACCGGCACCGCGGTCTCGGCTCGGCGGTGACGACGCCGGAGCAGGCCGCCGCACTGCCGTCCGGCACGAGCGTCCTCGCGCAGCCCCGCCGTCTACCCATACCCGCCCGGCCCTGCGGCCGCGTGCCGACCGGCGAGGCCACGTCGAAAGGCACACCGAAGACTCGTGCCGCGACCTGGTGGGACCACACCGGCCCCCTCGCGCTGGTTTTCACCGGCGGCGCCGACTCCCAGCGCGGCGACCTCGTCCTCCCGGTCCGCCTGCCCTTTAGGCGCGGGCCGCTGGCCCCGCCTGCTGCACTTCCTGAACAACCCGCAGCTGTGGCACAAGGTCGATCTCGTCCGCCGCCGCGACACCTCCACACTCGGCGGATGGGCGTACGAGGCGCACCTGATGGTGCTCTCCGGCGGTTATGCATCACCGTCCACCCGCGCCCGCCGCAAGAATGCGGCCGGGCTCGAGCGGGCCGGCGGGATCGACGGCAACGTCTCCAACCTGTCCGTCGTCTCCTTCCCCGACACATTCGACCCCGCCGACGGCGGAATACAGACGGGTCGGGTCGAGCTCACCGTCGCAGAACGTGCCGCGCTCGCGAAGGCCCAGCGTAAGGAACGGGGCCGTAAACGCGCCCTCGACCGGTCCCGCCGGGCAACGAACCCCAACCAGTACGGGATGTCGAAGCGGCAGCAGGCCCGCGCCGAACGTCGCGGAGCGGCCGGACTGCCCGCGCGGCAAGCTGAGGTTCCAGGCGGTGCCCGGGCGGCGAACACTGCAGGCATCCCGAAGCAGGCATACCGGCGCGATGACCTGTCGGCCGGATACCGACTCAACCGGGCCAAGCTCGCCGAGGCGGCAGCGACCCTGGCCGCGGCGAAAGACCACCGCACCCGCCGCATCG
>NZ_JAYWVC010000538.1:0-1613 GCF_036281785.1 Streptomyces chiangmaiensis
CGGACGTTGAGGTGGATGCCGTCGGCCCAGACGTGTACGTAGTCGGCGGGCGTGAGGTCGCGGTCCATGAACGCGGCGTGTTCGGCCTGCCACTGCCGGGTCAGCCGGGTGACCGTGGCCGGGGACAGCCCGGCCGCCGAACCGAGGAACTGCTCCAGCGCCGGCACGAAGTCCCCGGAGGACAGGCCGTGCCGGTAGCGCAGCGGCAGCACTTCGCCGACCTTCGGGGATTTGTGGCACCACGGCGGCAGGATCGCCGAGGAGAACCGCTTGCGCTCGCCTGTCTCCTCGTCGACGGGCTTGTCGTTCACGCGCGGGGCTTTCACCTCGACCACCCCGGCCGCGGTGGTGACCTTCCTGGGCTGGTGGTAACCGTTGCGGGCCACCATGTGTCGTTCCGTCCCGTCCCGCAGGTCAACCAACTCGGCTATATATGCGTTGTCTTCGGATTCCAACGCGGCGGCGGGCATCCGCCGCGCGCCTTCCCGGACGATCTCGTCGGTCAAGGAGCCGTTCGGCGTGGTGCCGTCGTCGTTGACTACGTTGAGCACGGGCGTGCCTTCCCGACCGGTGCTGCGAACACCGGCCTACTCGCTGACCATCAGTCGATCACTCGGGAAGGTACGCCCTTCGCATGTTCCCCGAGCTCGATCGGCAGGTCTTAAGCATGGCTCGCCCACCGGAGGTGGCCCGGGCATCCGGGTGGACGCGGCGCGAACAGCTGACATTCGCCCTGGCGGTGCAGCAGTTGGTGTCCTGCACACGGGTGCTCACTACCCGGACGACCTCACCGAGGACGGTGGTCTCTACCGATACCCCAAGGCCGAGAGGGGAACGGGCCGCAACACCTCAGCGCCGGCGGCCGGTGTCAGCGGGAGGAGAGGGGCGTCTCGGACTCGACGCGGGTCAGCTTCTCGGGATTGCGGACGGAGTAGAGACCTGTGATGCGGGCGTCCTCCACGCGGAAGGCCAGCACACTGTCGAGCGCGCCGCCCAGACGCAGAATGAGAGCGGGGTTGCCGTTGACGGTCATAAGCTCACTGGTGAAGGCGCCGTTGACTTTTCTGGCGTTGCCAGCGATGTAACGCAGCACATTGTCGGCGCCGGTGACGGGCCGCAGTGCTGCTTGCTTGAGGCCGCCGCCGTCGGTGACCAGGAGGACGTCGGGAGCGAGCACGTCCAGAAGCGCCTGCAGGTCACCGGTCTGGAGCGCGCTTTGGAAGGATTCCAGCGCTGCCCGGGTCTGGGCCACGGAGACCGGCGTACGCGGGCGGCGGGCATCGACGTGGCGGCGGGCGCGGTGCGCGATCTGGCGTACGGCGGCAGGGGTTTTGCCGATGGCGGCGGCGATCTCGTTGTAGTCGACGTCGAAGACCTCCCGCAGGACGAAGACGGCGCGTTCGGTGGGTGAGAGGGTTTCTAGGACATACAGGAGCGCCAGCGACAGGCTCTCGGCCAGTTCCACGTCCTCGGCCACGTCCGGGGTGGTCAGGAGCGGCTCGGGCAGCCAGGGGCCGACGTAGGTCTCCTTGCGCTGCTTGAGGCTACGCAGCCGGTTGAGCGCTTGCCGGGTCGTGATCCGCACCATGTAGGCGCGCTGATCCCGCACCTGT
>NZ_JAYWVC010000539.1:0-1591 GCF_036281785.1 Streptomyces chiangmaiensis
AAGCTCCGCCATCTTGAAGTGGCTGGTCAGGGTGCTGGTGTGATGTCGTTTCGGGGTGCTCGTGCTGGTCGTGGGCGGCAGTCTGGGGTGTAGATCGTCTGGCAGGAGTGGGTTTGTGGATTCCCGTCCGTCGTCGCGGGTGCCGCTCCTACGCTCCGGCCCATGATGGATCCCGAGGTGTTGGAGCGGATCGCCGCGCGGCGTGCGGAGCTGGACGGACTCGAAGAGCAGCTGGTCAAGCAGCTGTCGGAGGTACGAGCTGAGCGCGATGAGCTGGCCGTGGCCGAGCGGGTGTGGCAGCGGATGAGCGAGCAGCTCGCCGACGAGCGCACGAAGGCCGGGTCGCCGGTGGTCCAGGTGGCAGGTCGGGCGGTGCGGCTGGTCCCGGACCGTGGGCCGGGGGTGGCTGAGTCCGCACTGCCAGCGGAGTACCAGCGCATCCTGACCGCGGTGCGGCAGGCCGCCGGCCCGGTCTCCACCCGGCAGATCGGCGAGGTGCTGGGCTTGGACACCGGGGTACGGGGCAAGCTGGAGCCGTTGCGCGGGAAGCTCACGAAGCTGGCCGACCGCGGCTGGCTGCACAAACGACCCGAAGGGAAGTTCACCACCCGCCCGTGACCGGTCCGCACGGCGATCGGGGCGTAACCAAAGTGCCCCCGGCGGCTGTTGGAATTGTGTGACGAAAACCAAAGAGCACGCCGGGGACACCGTGTCCCTGGTCTACCAGTGCCGCCTGCCGCTGTCCACGCACACCCTGAACTACCTCTCCGACCTGCTGCGACGGCATCTCAAAGCGATACGGTCGAGGTGGCGGGCGCTGCCGCCCGGGAGGATCGCGGTGATCGTCTTGGCCGTGCTGCGGCACGATCAGCGCCTGGCCGACATGGCCGGCGGCAACGACATCTCCGCCACCACCATCCGGCGCTGGCGCGACGAGCTGATCCACCTGCTGGCCGCGAAGGCCCCTCGCCTGGACCGCGCTCTGAAGAAGATCGCCCGGCGGGGCGGCGAGGTCGTCCTGATCGACGGCACCCTCATCCCCACCCAGCGCCGTACCGGAGAGGCGAACCGCCCGAATTACTCCGGCAAGCATCGCCGCCACGGCCTGCACGTCCTCGCGCTGACCGACGAGCGGGGCCGTCTGGTGTGGATATCGGCCGCCCGGCCCGGCCGCACCCACGACATCACCGCCGCCCGCCGCGACCGCATCCTGGCCCACCTGCGTGCTGCCGGCCTCGGCGCCCTGGCCGACCTCGGCTTCCTCGGCCTGGACGACGACGGGGACGATCCCGTGGTCGTCACCGGCTTCAAGGCCACCCGCGCCCGCAAGCTCACCCCCGCCGAGAAGGAGGCCAACCGGGTCCTGGCCGCCGGACGCGTCCCCGTCGAACGCGGCTTTGCCCACCTGAAGAACTGGCGGATCCTCACCAAGCTCCGTACCGACCCCGCCCGCGCCACCCACCTGTTTCGCGCGCTGCTCGTCCTGACGAACATCGAGGCCACTACCGACAATTGATCTCTACCGCGGGTAGCCCACGATCAGCACAAGCACCGCGGAACAGCGTCAGCGGGCCGGGATCGGCTGAGTGAG